>CAIYFP010000360.1 GCA_903925515.1 uncultured Verrucomicrobiota bacterium | reverse complement strand
CCAGCATGCACCCGCGACAGGATGCCGCCGCCACTCCGCCCCAGAGATGCCCGGCTTGCGGCATCCCGGCCGCCGCGTGAGGGCACGCGGCCCACAGCATGGGCCAAGCCTTGGGCTCCACCTCAGGGTTTGACGGATCCTCACTACCGCTGCCGTTTTTAGGGTGATGGCACGTGCGGAAGCATGGCGTGCGCGCCGCCCACGCCCGACCGAAAGGTGGTCCGGGAATTCCCCGGCCGACGCCCGCGTCGCTCCAGCCGGCGATGCACGCGGATCCGGCCGGGGCCACGCCGAGGTCGAACGGACGGAGCCATGGGGCGTCGGAGGAGACCAGGTCCATGATGCGGCCGGCATGGCCCGCACCGTCGAACGAGCCCGGGTGGGAGCGGACGACGCCATGGCGGGGTGGGTTGCGGAAGGGCTCAAGGAAGAGGTTGCCCCGACGGACGCCGATGCCGACGGGGGAACCGCCGCCGGTCTGGACGAAGTTGGGGACCACGTCGGGGGCGTTGAGGTGCCCGCGGCGCCGGGGGATGTCCGCTTCCCAATTGGTCCGCTTGATGCCCCGGCCGGCGCCGGTGATCTCGTCGGCATATCCGAAATTGCCGAACTCCATCACGACGTTGATGCGGTCGCCGCCGGGACGTTGCTTGCCCCGTTTCTGGAAGGAGGATCGGTAGTCGGCCCCCTCGGTGACCCGCACGCGGCGCCGCGTTTCGATTTTCATGTTGCAGGGGTTCAAGTGGTCGGGTGCGGAGGCGAACACCCAGACGGGCGCGAGCCCGGGGCGGAACTTCATGCGTGCGGCGCCGGCCCATGCGGCGCCGGGGCCATGGGCAGGGCGGACGACCGCCAACGCGGTGCCACAAGGGCGAGGACGAGCACCGGGCTCGGCAGACGAAGTGCCTCCGGGGCGATGGGAAAACTCGACGGACGTTGGCCCATGGGGGGCGAGCGTCGGGTTGTCGAATGGCCCTCTAGGGCGGGCCGAGGCGGTAGAAGCGGGGCGGGGAGTCCTTGGGGGCGTCCCATTGCAGGAAGGGCTGCCCGGGCTGGTCAAAGACGCCGAGGTCCGTCCACTCGACGAGGTTGGTGGAACCCTGGATGCGCCATGGGGAAGGGGCCGCGAGCCTCAGCCGAACAGCCGACGCGAGGAGTTCGATGCGAAGGGGCGGCGGCGGGCCCGGTGGATCGACCTGCACGATGGGGGGATGCGAATAGCCCTCGCCGGGATCGGTGATGTCGATGCCCACGACGGCGCCGTCCTGGATGCGTGCCATGGCCTCGGCGCGGTGTCCGCCACCGCCGACGAGCACGACGCGAGGGGGGCTAAAGTAGCCGCTGCCACCGTCGATGACCCATGAATCAAGGACATAACCATCCCCGATGGAACATCCCGCGGCAGCGGTCCTCGGCGGGAGGGACGGGGGATCGAGGATGACCCGGGCCCCGGCGTCGTATCCGGAGCCGGTGCGGACGACGCGGATGTCGGTGACGACGCCATTCGATGCGGACGCAAGGGCGATGGCCGGTGGCTCGATGGATCCCTCGACGGAGACGGCGGGTGTGGAGGGGTAGCGGTAGCCGGGGTCGGTGACTTGAATGCTGGAGACGCCGCCCCGGGAGACGATGGGCCGGGCGGTGGCATTCCTCGGCCCGGGGGGTGAATAAACCATGAGCCGCCGGATCGCGGGAGATTTGGGGGTTTGTTGCAGGTTGAGTTGGTGCCGACCGGCGGGAAGGCCGGCGACGACCGGGACCCAGGTGTCCGGGGATCCGGCGGGAAGGTTGATGGAGTTCGCGGCCCTGCCGATGGTGGACCAGCCGAGGGAGATGCCCGGCTGCAAGGCCAAGGCAAGGCCATCCCAGTACCAGTCCGAGGGCTCGATCACCACGCGGCCCGACGTGGAGCGAAAGCGGGTGGTGGAAGATCCCGATCCGTCGGGTCCGGTGATCGAGCCCGCGACGGAGAAGCGGACGTGGCGGGGCCCATCGACCGCCTCGATTCGGAGGGCCCATGTTTCCTCGGCAAGGGCGGCTTCATGGCGGACTTGAAGGAGGAATGGCTTCCACGTTCCGGGCCACGCGGCGGCGCGTCCGTGGACGCGGGCCTCGACGAGGGAGGACGGGGGGACGCCGTTGATGCGGAACCGAGCAAGGCCGGGACCGGCGAGGGCCATGACGCGATTGCCGGTGAAGGGGACGCCCCATGAACCGGACGCCTCGGCCTCGGGCGGGATGTCAAGGGTGGCAACCCGGTCGTCCTGGAACGGGTCTGGCAGAGGTCGGACCGGCGGAACGAGAAGACATTGGGTGAGGGCCTCCTGGAGGATGGCCTCGCCCGCGAGGTTGGGGTGGACGTGGTCGG
Organism: uncultured Verrucomicrobiota bacterium; assembly: GCA_903925515.1. GTDB lineage: Bacteria > Verrucomicrobiota > Verrucomicrobiia > Limisphaerales > UBA9464 > UBA6176. The sequence continues at coordinate 4,523 of CAIYFP010000360.1, read as the reverse complement.
AAAGGAGGCTTTGGAGGGGCAGGTTGGAACCGACGAGGTAATCGCGCCATGGGGTGCGCACGTCCACCATGCAGGCTTGATGGGCGAGGGCTAGGCCCGGGAGGGCGCGGCCGGACCAATCACCAAGAGCGGGGAAGATGGAGGCATCCCAAAGGGCGTAGTGATCGTTGAGGAGGAGGAGGTCCGCAGTGGTACGGCGGCGGATCTCGGCGACGAGGCGGGCGTACGCATCGGCATCGCCGTAGGCATGAAAGACCACGAGGTCGGGATCGAACGTGAAGAGGTCGGCCTCGGCGGTGCGGAGGAGATAGGGGGCCGAGAGTCCTCCGATGCAACGGTTGGTGATGACCCAGGACCGGCTGGGATGGGCGGCGACGAGTGGCCGGAAGGCTTCGGTGGTCCAAGGCCTTGCGGTGATGGACTGGCCGTAGATGAGGACGCGGATGGGCGGGGCCGGGCGGGTGTTGCGGCAAAGGGCATCGAACCGGGCGAGGTGGCTCCTCAGGCGGAGGGCGACGTCCTGCTGGGCGTGGAGGGAGGCGACGAACCAGCTGCAAACATGGGCAAGGACCCATGCTCGCAAGGCTTGGAAGAGGCGCGCGGGAAGGCTCGGAGGCCGGCGGCTAGATAAAACCCACATCGGGACGGTTCACGGAAACGGGGAATGGAAGGGCCCGGCAAAGAGCAGGGTCAAGGCGAACCTTGCGGGTGAAACCGGGTGTCCGGATTGGGTGCACGACCGATTTGTGGCGGATGGGCATCCACCTCAGCATGGGCATCCCTGTCACCGCATTCTTCGCGTCTTCACGTGTGCAGGTCCCCGCTGCACCCACCATGGAATCATCGCATGGGAGGCCTTGTTTTTTGAATCTCGCGAGGACGCCAGGACGCCAAGAGTGCCGGCAGGATCCCAACTCGGGCGGGGCCGCGTGGGGCGAGAACCGGGCACTCCCGAACGGCTTACGCGGGGATCCGGGAGGCCCGCCGACTCCCCAACCCCCGTCTTCAACGAGATGAATCCTCCCTGCCCAAAGCCGCGCCGCGCCGTGGTTTTGCTTGCGGCGCTGTTTGACGTGGAGATATGAACAAACGCGTGACGGCGATGGCTTCATCGCATCAGTCGCGCTCCCCGGTGCCTTCGGGGACAATCAAGACCTGTGGAAGGGTGGCTGAGTGGTTGAAGGCTCCTGACTCGAAATCAGGCGTAGTCGAAAGGCTACCGGGGGTTCGAATCCCTCCCCTTCCGCCAATCCATCGCGGGATGCCATGGCTGCCTTGCTCTGGGTTGCGTGGCCCTGCACGGCCCGGCCTCACGCCAGGAAGCCCTTCACCACCTCCCCATGCACGTCCGTCAGGCGGAAGTTCCTTCCCTGGAACCGGAACGTCAGCCGCGTGTGGTCCACGCCCATCAAGTGCAGCAACGTGGCGTTCAGGTCATGCACGTGCACCGGGTTCTCCACGATGTTGTAGCAGTAATCATCGGTCGCCCCGTACGTGAAGCCCGCCTTCAACCCCGCCCCCGCCATGAGCAACGTGTAGCATCGCCCATGATGGTCCCGGCCGTGGTTGTCCTTCGACAACGCCCCCTGCGAGTACACCGTGCGACCGAACTCGCCGCCCCACACGAGAAGCGTGTCCTCCAGCAACCCACGCTGCTTCAGGTCCTCCAGCAACGCCGCCGTCGGACGGTCCACGTCCTCGCATTGGCCCCGGATTTGCCTCGGCAGGTCCCCGTGCTGGTCCCACCCGCGATGAAACAACTGCACGAACCTCACGCCTCGCTCCACCATCCGCCGCGCAAGGAGACAGTTCCTTGCAAAGCCCCCGTCCTTGCCGTCCGCGCGCACCCCGTACGCCTCCAGCGTCGCCGCCGACTCCCCCTTCAGGTCCGTCAGCTCCGGCACGCTCGCCTGCATCCGGTACGCCATCTCGTACTGCGCGATCCGCGCATCAATCTCCGGGTCCCCGAAGCTCTCCGACGCCAGCGCGTTCAACGCACCCGTCGCGTCCAGCATCCGCCGACGCGTCGGGTCGTCCATCCCGTCGGGATTGGAGAGGTACAGGACCGGGTCGCCCTGGGACCGGAACCGCACGCCCTGATGTTGCCCCGGGAGGAACCCGCTCCCCCAATACCGCGTGCTCAGGGGCTGGTCCGTCTTGTTGCCGCTCCCCTGCGAGATCATCACCACGAACCCCGGCAACTGCTGGTTCTCGCTCCCGATGCCATACGACAACCACGAGCCCAAAGCCGGCCGCCCCGCCTGCTGGTGCCCCGTCTGGATGAACGTCACCGCCGGGTCATGGTTGATCGCCTCCGTCCACATCGACTTCACCACGCACCAATCGTCCGCCATCCGTCCCATGCTCGGCAGCAGCTCGCTCACCCACAGCCCGCTCCTCCCGTGCTGCCGCCACTCGAACATCGGCGCCACGCAGGGGAACTTGCTTTGCCCCGACGTCATCCCCGTGAGCCTCTGCCCCATCCGGATCGACGCCGGCAACTCCTCGCCGTGATGCTTCTTCAAGCCCGGCTTGTAATCGAACAGGTCGATGTGCGACGGCCCGCCCGACATGAACAACCAGATCACCCGCTTGGCCTTGGGCGCGAAATGCAAACCCGGCAACGCCCCGTGCGAGCCGCCCCCGGCAGCGGATAGCAGGCCCGGATTCATCACCGACGCCAACGCCGCCGTCCCGATCCCCGCGCTCATCCGCCCAAAGAAATGACGGCGCGTCAGCAAGCGCGCCCGCGCCTCGTGAAAACTTCCGTGTTCCATAGTTGCCTCAGCCCTTCGTCACCGACTCGTCCATGTTCAGGATCGCGCCCGCCACCACCGTCCATGCCGCCAGCTCCGCCGCGTCGCCGACCGACGCCGGCGAATCCCCCACCGACAACAACTTGCGCGCGCCCTCGGCGTCCCGGCGAAACACCGCCACCTGCTCCCGGTAAAGCCGCACGAGGATGTCTCGCTCCTTCGACGACGGCATGCGCGACACGACCCGGCGGAAGGCGAACGCGATCCGCTCCTCCTCCGAGTTGCCCGCGGCCGCCATCCGCGCGGCGAGATGACGCGACGCCTCGACGTAGGTGGGGTCGTTCATCAATGCCAACGCCTGCAACGGCGTGTTCGTGCGCGGGCGCCTCACGCTGCACACCTGCCGGTCCGGCGCGTCGAAGTTGCTCAGGCTCGGGTGCGGCGAGGTACGCTTGATGAACGTGTACATCGTCCGCCGGTACAGGTCCCGGCCCTTGCTTTGCACGTACTTCTGCGCCGTGAACGCGTCGTTGTCCTGGCGCGACATCAATTCCTCCCACAACCCCGTGGGCTGGTACGGGAACACCGGCGCACCGCCGATGCGGTCGTCCAGCAACCCCGAGGCGCTGAGCGCGACGTCCCGCAGGAACTCCGCCTGCAACCGGATGCGCGGCCCCCGCGCCAGCAACCGGTTCTCGGGATCGCGCTCGTACAACGATCGGGGGGCTCGGCTGTCCTGCCGGTACGTCGCGCTGGTCAGAACCATCTTCAGGAACGCCTTCGTGTCCCAGCCCGTCCGCATGAACTCCAGCGCCAGCCAGTCCAGCAGCTCCGGATGGCTCGGCAGGTCCCCCTGCGTCCCGAAGTTCTCCGCCGACTTCACCAGCCCGTTCCCAAAGATCATTTGCCAGAACCGGTTGACCGTGACGCGCGACGTCAACGGCTGGCCCGGCGACACCAGCCAGCGCGCCAACGCCAGCCGGTCGGCCTCGCCGCCCTCGGGCAGCCCCGGCAAGGCCGACGGCAACGCACGCCCGACCTTGTCGCCCTTCTTGTCGTATTGCCCGCGAACCATGACGAACGTGTCCCGGGGCTTTTGCATCTCCGCCATCACCATGCTCGTCGGCACCCGCCCCTCGTGCTCGTCGCGGGCCTTCTTGGCGGCAGCCACTTCCTCGCGCAACCGCCGCATCACCGGCGACACCTGCTCATGGTAGTGCTTCAAGATCTCCTTCGCCTGCTGCGCCGTGCGCCGCGAAGCCTCGAGGCGCGCGATCGCGCGAATCGACTCCGGCACGTCGGCCGCGTTGTGCGGGTTCGCGTCGGACGTTGACGACACGCGGAAACGCCCGAGCGAATGACGGTCGAAGGCCGGGCTGAACTTCAGGGTCAACACGACGCCCGCCGCCTTCCCCTCGATGGGCTCCGCCAGCTCGAACACGGCCGACGACGCCTTGCCCGCCCATGGAAGCACCGCCCAGCCCGTCGCAAGGTCGCCGTCGATCGTCTTCGCCACGGGATAGCCTTCTTGGCTGTGGCTCGCGCTCGCCGACTTCCATTTCAAAACCTTGCCCCCCTGCGAGGCCTCGACCTCGCCTAGGACGATGTTCCCGTTGTCGAAGCGGCCCGGCCCCTTGGAAGGCAGCCGGTCGTCCGGCAACGCCTCCAGCCGGAACGCCGTGATCCGCCCCTCGGACGCGGCCAACGCCAGCACGTAGTCTTCACGCGCGGCGGCCGGCAGCGGAACAAACCATGAGCCGTCCGCCT
>CAIYFP010000359.1 GCA_903925515.1 uncultured Verrucomicrobiota bacterium | reverse complement strand
GCATGGGAACGTCCCGATGCGTTCTCCAAGGTCCTTTCCCACATTGGCTCGTTCGTGAACATCCGCGGCGGAAACGTGTACCCGGCCCTCATTCGCAAGACCGAGCGCAAGGCCCTTCGCGTCTATCTCCAGGATGGCGCCAACGACCTCAACAACCTTCATGGCGACTGGCCGCTCTCCAATCGGCAGATGGCCGCCGCCCTTGCCTTCGCCGGATACGACCACCGCCTCGACATGGGCGATGGCGCACACAATGACAGGCACGGCGCCGCCACCCTGCCCGACGCCCTCCGCTGGCTCTGGCGCCCGGAAGCCCAGCCGCCTTCACCCAGCACCAATAACTGGCCCGGCGACGAGGCCTTGAACAAGATCGTCGCCGACGGCGGCAAGCCCGGCGATTGGAGGATCGTGTCCGACGGACACCGGTTCACCGACGGCGCCTGCGCCTTGCCAGACGGCACGGTGGTCTTCTCCGACCTTCCCATGGGCGAACTCTGGCGCATACCACCCGGGGGCAAGCCCGCCAAATGGATCGAGGGCGGCCCGAGAATCTCCGGCATCAAGCCGGGCGCCGACGGACTTCTCTACGCGGCAACCCAAGGCGGCCCCGGGGACGAGAAGCCCCGAATCGTCGTCGTTCACCCCGATTCCATGGCCATCGAGACCGTCGCGTCCAACGTCCGCCCCAACGACCTCGTGGTCACCCGTTCCGGCTTCATTTACTTCACCGACACCGGGGCAGGGCAGGTCGTCATGGTCCCGACCTCCGCCCGAAACCTCTCCGGGCCGCGGCCCGTCGCCGGCGGGATCAACGGCCCAAACGGCATTGCCCTTTCTCCCGACCACCAATGGCTCTGGGTGTCGGAATACAACGGAACCCATGTCTGGTCCTTCCGGATCGACCCCGACGGCTCGCAAGCCGCCGGAGGCCCTGCGCCCGTCACCGGGCCCGTTCCGGGCTCCCTCTCCTCGGGCGAGCGCTTCGCAACCCTCATGGTGCCGCCCGGGCGCACCAACTCGGGAGGGGACGGTGCCGCCACCGATCGCGACGGGCGGGTTTATGTGACTTCCCATGCGGGGATCCATGTCCTCGACTGGACCGGCCGCCTCGGCGGCGTGTTGTCCAGGCCATCGGCTGAAAAAAGCCCCGTCAGTTGCATCCTCGGGGGGCCCGGCCATGGCACCCTCTTCGTGTGCGACGGCCCGCGCGTCTGGGCCCGTCGCACCCTTGTCCATGGACACTGACGCCACGCTCCCCCGGCCGAAGCTGGATGAATTCCTGCGCGTTTCCCTCATCGAGCGGGAACGAGACGGCCTGCTGCGCCGGCTTCGTCGCGTGGACTCGCGCCAGGGTTCCCGTGTCCTTCATCAAGGGCGGGAACTGGTGAACGTCGCGTCCAACGATTACCTCGGCCTTGCAATGCATCCCGCCGTCGCCGAGGCCGCCGCGCGTGCCGCGCACGACTGGGGCGGCGGCTCGGCCGCCTCGCGCCTCGTTTCCGGATCCCTCGCCATCCATCACCAGCTCGAGGAGGCCATCGCTCCATGGCAAGGAACCGAGGCGGCCCTTGCCTTTACCTCCGGATTCGCCGCCGCGTCCGGCACCATCCCCGCCCTCGTTGGGCCCGGCGACGTCATCCTCCTCGATCGCCTCGCGCACGCTTGCTGCATCGATGCCGCCAAGGCCAGCGGCGCAGCATGGCGCCCCTTCCAGCACAACGACCCCGGACACCTCGGCCAGCTTCTCTCCAAGGTGGATTCGCGTGGCTCCCTCAGGAGGCCTCGTGTGCTCGTCGTCACCGAGTCCGTGTTCAGCATGGACGGCGATCTCGCCCCCTTGGGGGAGATCGTGGCGCTGAAGGAGCGACACGG
>CAIYFP010000358.1 GCA_903925515.1 uncultured Verrucomicrobiota bacterium | reverse complement strand
CACCCGGGGCTGGCGTCGAAACATTTTCAGGATCCCGTCCGCTGGTGCCCTCCGCGCTCCCATGGCAACCTTCCCACCCGTGCAGCAGAAGGAAGTCTTCGCCTTGGCCCTCGGGCTGGCCGGTACGCCGTGGAAGGTCGTCGATATCCGCTTTGACCAAGCGCTCAAGCGTCTGGACATCGACCTGGACTTCCCGCTCGGCAGCCGGTTCCCCCACCCGGATACCGCCCAGCCGTGCCCGGTCTACGACGCCGAGCCGCGTACCTAGCGCCATCTCACCTTCTTCCAGTTCGATTGCTACCTCCACGCCCAAGTCCCCAGGGTCGATGGCGGTCCGGACGCCGGCGTCAAACGGGTCAATGTTCCCTGGTCCCGGCCCTACGGGCATTTCACCCTCCTCATGGAGTCGCTCGTGCTGGTGCTCGCCCAGAGCGGCATGACCGTGGCCGAGGTTGCCCGGACCTTGGGCGAGCACGCACAGAGGATCTGGGGCATCGTGCTGCACCATGTCCGCGAAGCCCACGACCGCAGGGACCTCGGGGAGGTGCGGGTGATCAGCGTCGATGAGGTGTGCCGGGCCCGGGGACAGAACTACCTGACCATCATCAGCGAACCCCGGCAGGAGGGGCGTCCGACCCGCGTCCTTCTCGCCGTGGAGGGGCGTGACAGCGCGGCGCTCCGGAAGTTTGCCGACCACCTGCGTCGCAAGGGGCTCCAGCCGGAGCAGGTCCGCACGATCTGCTCGGACATGAGCCCGGCCTACATCAAGGGCATCTCCGAGGAGTTCGGGGGAGCGGTGCTGGTGTTCGACTACTTCCACGTGGTGAAGCTGGTGGGCGAGGCGCTGGACGAGGTGCGGAAGCGGGAGCGGCGGGAGTTCCCCGAGGAGTTGAAGGGGGCGCTGTGGGCGCTGAGGAAGGACTGGAGCCAGCTCACCGAGGAGGAGCGGCGGATCCGGGAACGGGTGCTGGGCGGGCGATTGCAGACGGGCAAGGCGTTCAACCATCTGGATGCGCTGCGGACGTTGATGCGGGAGCCGGATGCGACGCAGGCGGAGAAGCAGCTGAAGTGGTGGCTGGGGTGGGTTGGGCGCTCGAAGATCCCGGAGATGAAGAAGGCGGCCCGGACGATCCGTGAGCACTGGGATGGAGTGGTGGCGTACCTGAGGACGCGGGTGACGAACGGGGCGGCCGAGGCGCTGAACGGGATCATCCAGACGGTGAAGCGCAAATCGCGGGGCTTCCGGAGCGTCGAGTACTTCACCGCGATGATCTACCTGGTGGCCTCCAAGCTGCGCTTCGATCTGCCAAGTCCGATCCCAATCACCCACACAAAGTCACATTGAGGCGGTTTACCGGTGACCTGCGCCGGCGGAACCGCGGCAGGGCCGTCCCGGCCCGTGCTGGATCACGTCCAGCGGCCCGGCGGCAGGATGCCGCTGCCTCTCGGCCCCGGGGACGCCCGGAGGTGCGGCATCCTTCCCGCCGCGTGAGGGCACGCGGCCTACAGCATGGGGCGAGCCTTGGCCGAGGCACGCCACGAATGGGGAGCCGGCCCAGCCTGGCGCGACGGCGGGCGCGTTCCCAGGGTCCATCAACGCGAGGATGCCCGTCGGCCGGGGTTCGTCTCCAGCCCGCATGATCCCGAGGATGTTTTGGCGTGAGCCCGGGAAGGGCCGGTGGAGAAGCCCCGACCAAGGCAAGGGCTCGGGGTCCTCTTTGCCGGGCCACCCCGAGGCGGGCACACTCTCCCAACGCCCGGCACGCCCCGGCATCCCCCCCGTTTGCCCACACGAATCCAGCGGGAGCCGAGCAACGATGTTCCCTCCATTGGGGCGCAGGGTTTGCCCGGCAAGTCGGGCGTACCTTGGGGCTCGGCGGCGTGGACGCGTGGTTGACCGTTTGGCGGGGTGGTCCGTAGCTTCTCCGGCTTTATGCACGTTCTTGTTTGCGACCCCATTTCCACGAGGGGCATCGAGTACTTCAAGGCACGGCCCGAGTTCAGGGTAACGGTGTTGGCCAAGCGCCTGACGGAGGCGGAGTTGGCCCCGTTGCTGGCGGATGTGGAGGCGATGGTCGTTCGCTCGGAGACGAAGGTAAGCAAGAAGGTGATGGAGGCGGCGCCGCGGTTGCGGGTGGTGGGGCGCGCGGGCGTCGGGGTGGACAACGTCGATGTGGAGGCGGCGACGCAGCGCGGGGTGGTTGTGATGAACACGCCCGGCGGGAACACGGTGACCACGGCGGAGCTGGCGTTCTTCATGCTGGGCGCGTTGGCGCGCAAGATCCCGGCCGCGCACGCGTCGATGTGCTCGGGGAAGTGGGACCGCAAGCTTTACCAAGGCACGGAGCTGCTGGGGAAGACGCTCGGGGTGCTGGGCGCGGGGCGCATCGGGACGGAGGTGGGGCGGCGGGCGTTGGCGTTTGGGATGCGGGTGGTGGCGTACGACCCGTTCCTGACGGATGCGCGGGCGAAGGCGCTGGGATTCGACGTGGCATCGGACCCGGACGGGGTGTATCGCGAGGCTGATTTCATCACGGTGCACATGCCGGTGACGTCCGAGACGCGGGGGATGCTGAACGCGGAGGCGTTTGCACGGATGAAGCCGGGGGTGCGGGTCGTGAACTGCGCGCGGGGCGAGATCGTGAACGAGACGGACCTCGTGGCGGCCTTGACGAGTGGGCGTGTTGCGGGGGCGGCGCTGGACGTGTTCATGGTGGAGCCGCTTCCGGCGGACCATCCGTTCCGGACGCTGCCGAACGTGGTGTTGACGCCGCACCTTGGGGCGTCCACGGAGGAGGCGCAGGAGAAGTGCGGGCTGGAGGTCGCGGAGATCCTGACGGCGTTCCTGCTGACGGGCGAGGTTCGCAACGCGGTGAACCTGCCCGGCGTGGACGCCAAGACGTATGAGCTGGTGAAGCCGTATCTTGTGCTCGGGGAGAAGCTGGGTTCCTTGCTTGCCCAGCTCGGGCCGGGGTCGGTGGATCGAATCCACATCACGTACGGCGGGCGCGCGCGGGAGCTGCCGCAGACGGACCCGATCACGCGCGCCATCCTCGGGGGCTACCTGCGACACGGGGCGGTGGCGGACATCAACACCATCAACGTCCGTTCGGCGGCGGCCGCGCTGGGGCTGGCGGTGGAGGAGAAGCGCTCGGACGAGGTGGTGACGTTTAATGAATGGCTTCACGTGCAGTTGTTCCATGGCAACGAGAAGGTGTTGTCGGCGGGCGGCACCTTCTTTGGGTCGCCGAACAACCCTCGCATCGTGCGGTTGTTCTCGACCCCGGTGGAAATCCCGGTGTCGGGCAACGTGCTGCTGGTGCGGAACGAGGATCGCCCGGGCATCGTGGGCAAGCTGGGGACGGTGCTGGCACGGCATTCGGTGAACATCGCGAGCATGTCGTTGGGGCGTGATGCGCGCGGCGGGCAGGCGTTGACGGTGCTGGTGCTGGATAGCAAGCCGGACGCGGCCTGCATCGGGGAGATCACGGCGGACCCCGCGATCGCGAGCGCCCGGGTGATCGTGTTGTAGGCCGGGACGGCGGCAAGGACAGCCACGTAGCCCCGCATCCCGATGAAAACATCCCGCAAGCCGTCACCCCACGCCGGGCGCGGGGGCGACGGGTTCTTCCTTGGGATTGAGTGCGGCGGGACGCGGACGGTCGCGCTGGGCGCGACCCGGCAGGCGGGTGGCCAGCCGATGCTTGTGGATCGTGTCGAGCACGGGCCATGCAACCTGCGCCTTGTCACGGACGAGGAGCTGGGGGCGCATTTTGAAGCCATCGCGAGCCGGTTTCCCCGGCCGGACGGGGTGGGGGTGGGGATGGCAGGGGTGCGTGACGGGGCGGACATCGCCCGGGTGCTGAGGATTCTTGGGACGGTGTTCCCCGGCGTGCCGGCCGAGGCGGATCATGACCTCGAGTCCGCGTTGTGCGCGGCGGACCTTGAGCTGCCCGCGTCGCGACGGCACCGGGTCATCCTGCTGAGCGGCACGGGCTCGTGCTGCTATGGCCGGTCCGCGGCGGGGCGCACGGCGAAGGTGGGGGGCTGGGGACATCAATTGGGCGATCGCGGGAGCGCGTATGACGTGGTGCATCGCGCGCTGCGTGCGGCGGCACATCACCTCGATCATTCGGGGACATGGTGTCGGCTGGGGCAACGGGCGTTGCGGGCGACGGGCCTGAACCAGCCGAACGACCTGATCGCATGGATGCAGGCGGCGACGAAGACGGACGTGGCCGCGCTGGCGCCGGAGGTCTTCGAGGCGGCCTTGGAGGGCGACGCGGTTGCACGGGCAGTGCTGGGGGAGACGGCCAAAATCCTTGCGGAGGATGCTGTGGCGTGCATTCGGAAGCTGGGACGGAACGTGGCCGGGGCGGACGTGGTGCTTGCGGGGTCGGTGGTGCTGAGGCAGGCGACGTTCGCGGCGCGGGTGGGGCGGATGGTGCGCAGGGCGGTGCCGCGGGCCCGCGTGGTTCCGTTGGCACGGGAATCGGCATGGGGGGCGGTGTCGATGGCGATGCGGGCGACGGCGGTTGCGGGCGTGGGTGCCATGGGCGCGGCGTCGAAAGGGGGCGCATCGGGGGCGCCGGGTCCGAACGCGGCGGATGCGGTGCGGGTGCCGATTCCGGCGTCGGCGGGATTGTCGCCTACGGAGCTCCGCAATCCGGCGTCGATGAACCTCGACCGGTTGTCGGTGGAGCGGGCGGTGGGGTTGATGTTGGACGAGGAGGCGCGAGTTGCGGACGCGATCCGGCCGCACGCGCGGGTTCTTGCTGCGTTGGCGCGGAGGGTGTCGGCGGCGTTGGGGAATGGGGGGCGCCTGATCTACGTGGGCGCCGGGACAAGCGGGCGGCTGGGGGTGTTGGACGCGAGCGAGTGTCCGCCGACGTTCCGGAGCCCGCCGGAGTGGGTGCAGGGGGTGATTGCCGGGGGATTCGCGGCGTTGCACTCGGCGGTGGAGGGCGCGGAGGATAGCGTGATGGCCGGTGCGGAGGCGATGGCGGGACGGGGCGTGACGGGGCGCGACGTGGTGGTGGGGTTGGCAGCAAGCGGGCGGACGCCATTCGTGTGGGGGGCGCTGCACGAGGCGCGCCGGCGCGGGGCCTACACGGCGTTGGTGTGTTGCAACCCGGCGCTTGGGAGGTTGTCGGGCGGCCCCCCCGACGTGTTGGTTCGGCTGGCGACGGGCCCGGAGGTCCTGACGGGCTCGACTCGGCTGAAGGCGGGGACGGCGACGAAGGTGGTGCTGAACATCCTGACGACGTTGTCGATGGTGCGGCTGGGCAAGGTGGCGGGGAACCTGATGGTCGATGTGAACGCGTCGAACGAGAAGCTGCGGGACCGTGCGGTCCGGATGCTGGGGGAGCTGACGGGCGCGGGGCGGGGCGAGGCGGAGGCGGCGTTGATGGCGAGCGGCTGGCGGGTGAAGGAGGCGGTGTCGAGGCTGGGGAGGAAGCGCGGCGCATGAACGAAGGGCGTGCGGTGATCGAGGTTTCCGGCCTGACGAAGTCCTTCCGGACGTACAAGAAGGAGCCGGGGCTCGCGGGGGCGATGCGTGGGTTGTTCCGGCGACGGCACGAGACGGTGTTCGCGGTGAAGGACGTGTCCTTCACGGTGGGCGAGGGCGAGCTCGTGGGATTCCTTGGGCCGAATGGCGCGGGGAAAACGACGACGCTGAAGATGTTGTCGGGGTTGCTGCATCCGACGAGCGGGGAGGCGCGGGTGCTGGGGTGCATCCCGTGGGAACGGCGGGACGAGTATCGCCGGCAGTTCGCGTTGCTGTTGGGGCAGAAGAACCAGTTGTGGTGGGACCTGCCGGCGCGGGACTCGCTGGAGCTGAACGCCAAGATTTACGGGATCGAGAGGGAACGGTTCGAGCGGACGCTGGACGAGCTAACGTCGTTGCTGGGGGTGGCGGGGAAGTTGTCCACGGCGGTGCGCGAGCTGTCGCTGGGGGAGCGGATGAAGTTCGAGTTGATCGCGGCGTTGCTGCACGAGCCGAGGGTGTTGTTCCTCGACGAGCCGACGATCGGGCTGGACGTGGTGTCGCAGCGGGTGGTTCGGGATTTCCTGCGCGATCACAACCTGAGGCGGCGCACGACGATCCTGCTGACGAGCCATTACATGGCGGACATCCACGAGCTGTGCGAGCGGGTGGTGATCATCGACCACGGCACGGTGTTCTTCGATGGCAAGCTGTCGGACATCCTCGACCGGTTCGCGGACTTCAAGGTGGTGACGGTGCAGTTGGCGGGCGTCGTGGGCGTGGCCATGCCGGACCTCGGGCGGTACGGGGAGGTGATCCCGGGCGAGCCGGGCACGGTGAAGCTCCGGGTGAAGCGCGACCGGGTCATCGGCGCGTGCAAGCTGCTGCTGGATGAGCTGCCGGTGAAGGACATCGACATCGAGGAGGTGCCGGTGGAGGAGGTCATCCGGCAGCTCTTCCAGCGGGAGGTGGAAATGAAGGGCGAGACGGGTCGTTGACCCGCGGGTTGGGCGGGTGGTTGCATCACGGGGTGCATCCCCTGTTTCTCGTGCGGCTCGCGTTGGCCTTGATGGGATCGTGTGCGGTCGTGTCGGCTTTGGCCGAGGAGGGCGCGCCGAAGCCACGGGTGATTTCACGCGGCTGGGCAGCGGGGAGCTACCAAGCGTTCCCGGATGCGTGCCGTCTGGCGAACGGGGACCTCCTCTGCGTCTTCTACGCCGGATACGGCCATGTGTCGTTGCCGCGTCCGGACTGGCCTCGTGGAGGGCGAATCTGCCTTGTGCGGTCGGAGGACGAGGGGCGGACATGGACCGAGCCGCGCGTCTTGTACGACGGCCCGGACGACGACCGGGACCCGCACGTGGCGCAGCTCCGGGATGGCACGGTGGTGTGTTCGTTCTTCCCGTACCGGCAGGGGGCGGGCGGCAAGGTGGAGTTTGAGACGGCGGTGGTGACGTCGCGTGACGGAGGGTGGTCATGGGAATCGTCGCACCGTGTGCTGGCGCCCGGCTGGGCGGTGTCGGCGCCGGTGCGGACGTTGTCGGATGGAACATGCCTGCTGGGCGTGTACCAAGAGGAGGGTGCGACGGCGTACGGCGGGGTGCTGAGGTCGTCGGATGGAGGTCGGACGTGGGGCGGGGTGGTCCCGATCGGGAAGGGGAGCGGGGTGCGCCTTGATGCGGAGACGGACTTCGTGGAGCTGCGGGACGGGACGGTCCTTGCGGCGTTGCGGGGAGACAAGGTGCCGCTGCACTTCGCGCGGAGCACGGATGGCGGTGCGACGTGGGGTGCGGTGACGAGCAGCGGGT
>CAIYFP010000357.1 GCA_903925515.1 uncultured Verrucomicrobiota bacterium | reverse complement strand
GGGGGCCCAGGAACGCACGGCGCCGGGGTCGGCGTGGACGGCGGGACTGGGGTAGTGGTGGAGCTCATGTTCTGGATGGTGTGGTTTCTCTCGGTTTTTGTGTCCACCAAATCGAGGCAACCTCAAACTGAATCGTGCCGAGGCCATCGTGCCCGCTGCCCGGAGCCCATGCAGCGACGCCGGTTGGGGGCAACCGGCCTACAACAAGATGCCTATCCCTCGGCTTGTAGGCCGCGTGCCCTCACGCGGCGGGGGACTGGGTCCCGCCGGTGGGTTGCATGGGATTTCCGCTTCGCACGCCCTCGCAGGGATCCACCGAAAACGTCGAGGAACCTCAATAATACTGCCGGATGTATCCGTAGGCCTTGTCGAACAGGTCTTGGTCGGTGTGCAGCTTGTACTTCAGCAGGGCGCGGCGAACGGCCTGCTTGACCTCGCGCTCGCCCTGGGCCGTGGCCTGCCATCCGTCAAAGCGGACCTGCTTCACGATGGCGTCGATGTCGGCCACGATGCGCTCGACGATCACGTGGGTGTGCCGCCCCTTGGCCTCGTTGAAGAGTTCCGTCAGCGCCGCCTTCGCCCGGTCCTGCTCCTCCTCCGGCTCCACCTGCTTCTCGGCCTCCACCGTTTCCTTGGCGAGCTCGAGGATGCCCTTCAGGAACTCCAGGCTGTTGAGCAAGCCTTGCTCGTGCTTCTCGCGAATCCTTTCCAGCCGTTCGCCCAGCTCCTTGAACCTGGGATTCCCGGCGTGCTTCCTCAGGCGTGCGATGAGCTGGATCTCCACCTCGCGCGCCCGCTTCGCCGGGTGGTCGTCCTTGAGGAGGTTGTCGAGCACCTCGGCGTCGAGCACGAGGGCCTCGATGTCGTCGCGGACCGCCTCGACGTGAACGTTCTGGTTGATCAGCTCGATGGTCTTCGGTGCGAGCACATAGATGTCGCCCGACACCACGGCCTCGAACTCCGCCACCGCCACCTTGCGCTGATAGGCCCGCCGTTTCCCGAATAACACCTGCCCAGGCCGGCACCGCCGCGTGAACGTCGTCCCATCCGCTACCTTCCCCCAACACCGCACATGCAACGACCCCGGCTCCAAATGCTCCATGGCCACCACCCGCTCCACTCCAGCCTCCTCCGGATTGCAGGTCTCGTTGCAGTTCTCCACCACGCCACCGAAGCGCACGCGCTTCCAGTTCTTGCGGTCGAAGAGCGGGAGCGAGGCCCAGTCGGGATTGGGTTTGTGGTCAGGCAAGGTTGATGCTGCTAACGCAGAACTCATTCTTGGATTAGTTCAATGCTCTTGAGGTGGTGCGTGACAGCGCCCTCCAACGGGCCGTCTTCGACGGTCATGGTGGTCTCCTCAATTATTGCACGAATTCGGTCGCCGAAGTGAATCGAACGCATCTGATCCTTTGCTTGAGCCGAGATCCCGCCCCGATAAGTGTCGTCATCCACTTGGAATTCGAACTTGTTGTTGGCAACGCTGCCACCGGTCAACAAGCCGTCGAGGACCAGAGTTTCGGTCGCGGCGCTAAACGAACTCATCCAAGTTGAACGGTCGCGGGCTTGGGCGGCCGTGATGTGCACCCCTTGCCTGATTCGTGGCGTCCTTGCCATGAGCTTGGCCCCGCCTTTCCCGACTGCTTCAATCAATCCCAGGTAGTGAGTCTTCACCCGAGGCGATGAAACCAGCCGCAGCAGTTCTCCCTGTCCCAAGTCGGGGTCGATCAGTTTGCAGAAGTCATCGAGAACAATTTCCGAGTGGTTCACACGAAGACGATTCAATTCATGCTCGGTTGGCAGGCGAAGCTTCAAGCCGAAGGAAGATTGGAACACCCCATCGACCATCAGCTTGTATTCCGAGATGATATTATTGGAAACGTTGCCCCTGCCTGTAGGGCGCTGCTCTGCCACCTGGGCAAGCGCATTGATGAGACTCTGGGCCTTGGCGAGGAGCGTGCCCAGAAAGCCCACCTGAATGGCGTGACCGCTCACGGGATCCCCGTCGACAGCCAGGAGGAGATCCGATCCCTCAAGCTCGTGATCAATCGACAGTGCCAGTTCACGATTGAGCTCCGCGAGATGCTGCTGCCAAGAGTCCCATTGGAGTTGGGCGGCGAAGTCACTGGGTGGCGGATCGGTGATCCCTTCCGGAAGCGTGGCTTTGAAATCAGCGATCTGGCGTTCGATCTCTGATGATGGACGGTAATAGGTTGGCATATCAGAGGCTGGTGTTGATGGTTGGTGCGGCTGTCGGTGTGCCAATAGTCATTAGAACAATTCCTTTGGAGCCCCGATGCGGTGCCGGGGTTTTCACTGGCGGCTTGGAATAGTCTTGAGGAGTGGACCACCATTTTCTCCAGTAAAGCCTTTGGCGCTCAAACATGGGTTCGAACGGGTGACCTGGAGGAAAAACGGTTGCGACGAACGTGTGGCATGAATATGCGGCCTTCGTGGCACCGCGCCCATTCAACAGCGCTGCAGCACGCGACCGGTCAGGTGCTGAAATCGCGTTAATTTCATTCGCTGACACAAAGTTCACTAAATCAATGTCGTCGGGATCGATGCGGGATTCATCAGTGAACGATCCATCAACCCACTGCGTGATGTTCAAACTCAAACCACCAAGATCACTCCGGTAGCGGCAGAATCCGTCGAACACCGGCTGGCGAGTCCTGCTGGTTGGAAATGGATCAACGCAACGCTCTTTGAGTTCATCCTCTGTGGCAGCATGAACTCCATCTGGGAGGAGCCCTCGAGAATTGAATGGGGGTAGAGGCATAAGTTAGAAATTATTAGTGGTTTGAAGCAGTTTGACGAGCGCAGAGCGGCCTTCTGACGGGTTCGGTCCGAGGCCGCGGACCCACCCGATGCGGTCGGCCTCGGTGGGCCTGCGGCGCGTGTTGGCTTCCTCCTGGCGGGACAATGCGCGGTGGGGCCAGAGCCCGGCTGGCGTTTTCGGGGCGGCAACGACCTTCAATCTGGCTCCACCCTCACCTCCTGCCCCTCTCCCACGGGGTGAGGGGTGGGCGGAGGCCGGGATCGTTGCCCAGGCGGGGTTGGGCTGAAGGTTGGAAGGATTTGGGACCACGGATTTCACGAGTTCGCGCGTAGGGATTGGGCCAGCAACGCCTTGCCCAGCTCGGTGATCCGGTAGCGCTGTTTGCTGCTGTTGGGCTTCTCGGGGTTCGTCATCACGACCCAATGGGCATCGAGAAGGGGCTTGAGGAGTTGGTTCCTGAACTTGGTGCGGTCGGAGCGCCCTGCGACGGCCATGAGCTCGCCGATGGCGCTTTCGCTGAGGCATTTCTGGAGGATTTCAACTTGGTGCCGACTTGGTGCTGACTTGGTGCCGACTTGGTGCCCCACTTGGTGCCCGGCCTCCGGGGTGACTTCCGGGGCGGCGAACACCACCGTGACGCCGAGCTTCGCATCGGATTTCCAGACCGGGTCCGGCAAACCGTGGACCCGGCATTGTTGGACCATGAGCACGCTACCACGGCCGGCCTTTTCCATGAGACCGCGCAGGTAAAGAGCGTGGGCGATGTCGGGATTGCGGAGGACGGAGATGTGGCCCTTGGGCAGATCCTCCGCGGTGACCCCGTCTGGCAGCGGGCCGGAGTTCCAAATCTCCAGCCGGCGCGGGAAGACATGGATGCTCACGCCGCCGGAAGCGGCGCTGTAATCGCGATGGGCCAGGGCATTGATGAGCGCCTCGCGAACGGCATCCTCCGGGTAGAGCGGTGAATCTTCCCGCTTGGGGTTGCCCTGGATGAACCGGGAGACGCTGGGCGTGTTGCGAACGATGAAGGTATAAGCCTCCTCAAAGATGCTGTGCAGCGGTCCTTCGAAGGACTTCATGTCGCCGAACTTGTCCCCGGCCTTGTCCGAGTTGTAGCGCATGGCCCGGATGCGGATCTGCGGCAGGCGAACGGCAGGGTTGCGGGCAAAGAGCACGTCGCCGCCGTTGGTGAGGCGTCCATATTTGGCCACGGCGAAGTCTTCCAGCACCATGACCGGCTGGGTGGCATCCCGGAAATAGGCCCGCCGGACCTTCTTGGCATCAGCCACCGCAGCCTGGATTTGCCTCTGATCGACATCGGCCTCCAAATCAGCCAAGGAAAAACGGCGCTCCCAACGCTCGGGCTCGATTTGCCGGCGCATGACAATGTCGCGAATCGTGGCGGCATCGGCCCGCTGGGTTGAGTCAGCGACCCGCAGATAGATCGTGTCGCGGAAGGCATAAGGGACGTCCTTCCCGGCCGGGACTTCGATCACAAGGACGGCTTTCCCATCGAGCACCTGAGCCTGAATCGAAACCAGTGACTTGGGAGAAAGCCCCTCATGCAATTTTCGGGATACCTCGGCGACGATGTCCTCCGAGAGGGTGAGCCCAATGATCCTCCCCGGATCCTGAACCCCGCAGATGAGATAGCCCCCGGTGGTGTTCAAGAAGCCGCAGATGATCCTGCCGAGAACATCCACGTTCTTGATGGTGGATTTGAACTCGATGAGCTGCCCCTCACCGAGCGCGAGCATTTCCTGAATCTTCTGCGAGGTCATGACTCATCTCCTTTCGGTGGCAGTGGAGAACCGTTGGCGAAGTTTTCTTCGATGAACTTCTCGACCTCCTGATACCGGAAGAACTGGGAGCCAACGAAAAGTGAGCCGTCCTCGGTGTTTTGGAACTTCTGGACCCAATTCCCGTCGCGATCGGTCAAAGGTGTCTCATCCGCTTGGATGGTCGCTTCTTCGTAGAGGTCCAGAACCCGAAGATCGTCGAGAATCGGCTTCTTCCTCAGCGCCAGTTTCTTTCTGCCGTCCTTGCCTTTGAAACCCAGATTGGTGAGCAGGCCACGCGCGAATACGACATGGTCGTGGGCGAGAATCCAGCGGGGCTTCCTTAGTTCCATTGCCCGACGCATCTCCCGATGCGTGATCGACGGTTCCTCCGGTTTCTGGGGATCCTGGCCGCTTCCGTAATAGGGAGTGATGATGCCAAGAAAGAGATCGCACTTGTCCACGGCCGCGAGGCAGTTCTCGAATGCGGTTCGGTCAGAGCGAACCGGCACGGTGCCTTTATGGGACATCCACACATCGTAGCCGTAGCTGGTGAGCAGGGTGTAAACGCGATCCAGCAGTTCCTCGATGCCGTAAACGGTCGAGGAGACGAGGACGGTGAGTTTGGGCTTGGCTTTACTCATCTTGCGGAAGCCTTGAGAAGAGTCTGCAATGAATCCCGGACTTTGCGCGAGCTTTCCAGCCACCCCGACAGCGCATCCGGCAGCCCCGTGGTCGCCATCTCCGTGGAAGCATCCGATTGCCCCCGCGTTTCCCCGCCGACATAAAGCGGGATGCTCAGATTCCCCTCCTTCGCCCGGATTTCCTCGATGGGCACGACACGGGTGAAGCCGGGTTCGTCCTTGAAGTCCTTGTAGGCGCGGACAATGCGCTGGAGGTGCTCCTCGGTGAGGAAGCTCTGGGCGCGTTCGCGGGTGACTTCGTTCACCGCGTTGATGAAGAGGATCTTGCCGCGGCGCATGCCGCCGTCACGGGACTTATCCGTGCGACAGACGACCACGCAGGCTTCCATGGGCGAGTTGTAGAAGAGGTTCGGGCCGAGCCCGAGGACGCACTCAATGAGGTCGGCCTCGATGAGCTTGCGGCGCATGTCGGCTTCTTCCTGGCGGAACAGCACGCCATGGGGCCACAGGACGGCACATCGCCCGCCTGACGTTTTGGGGGTCGCGGCACCCTGACCTCCGGCCCGTCCCTCACCCCCGGCCCCTCTCCCAATGGGAGAGGGGTGGTGGCCGGAGGTCGGGGTGAGGGTTCTGGCGTCGTTGAACCCATTCAACGACGCCAGGATGTGCTGTTGGAAGGCGTAGTCGGCGCGGCCCTGCGGCGGGACGCCGAAGACATTGCG
>CAIYFP010000356.1 GCA_903925515.1 uncultured Verrucomicrobiota bacterium | reverse complement strand
TCGCTCAACCACCTGCTACCTGCTGCGAAACCTTCGGTTTCGAGCAAGGGATCCCATGCGGTCCGTCCTTCGGGGGGCCATGGCGTCATTTCTCTGGATTGGGATGCCCGGTTTTTTCGGAGAGGGTGAGCGGATTGGGGCCGTGGGAACCATCTGCTTGCCACTCCATCCGCGTCCAAGGCCGGATCCGTGAACCGAAAAACTGATTACGCGGGGATCAGGGAGCATGGCCACCGCTTGACGCCGGGGGCATGGCGGTCGGAGCTTGGGAAGGGAATGGGAACGAGCGTGGAAGCCATCCGTGTGGGTTGCAGTGCCTCGGCCGCACTGGTTCGGATCACGGGCAGGGCGGCGGCGGAACGGGCGCGCGACTTCGACGTGGCGGTACGCCGGATGGCGTCGGAGGGGATTGCCGAGGTGCACCTAGACCTTGCGGGGTGCCCGCTGATGGACAGCACGTTCTGCGGCACGTTGGCCGGGATGGCGGAGGAGAGGGTGCGGGGCGTGCCATGGGTCAGGTTTGTGCTTCACGGTGCCCGGGCGCGGATTCTGGACGGGTTGGCGAACCTCGAGGTGCTGCCGTTGCTGCGGGTGGCGGAGGCCGGGGAACCGTTCCCGGTGGAGGAGCCGTTGCGGGACTTGCCACGAGGGCTTGCGAGCAAGCAGGACATGGGCTGGTTTTGCCTCAGGGCGCACGAAAGCCTTGGCCGTCTGGGCGAGGCCAACGTCGAACGGTTCGCCGAGCTGAGGAGGATGCTGTCGGAGGAATTGGCAAGGAATGCACCCGACGGCGCCGCAGTTTCCACCGGTCCCCATGGGCCCACCCCGGCCGCGCCGGGGCCGGACGCCGGGTGAGGGAACCGAGATGGCGTCCGAGTCATCCAGTCCATCGCCCGGCCGACGGCGGCGCATCCCGCGCTCGTTCAAGGAACTGACGCCCTCGAACCATTTCAACCCGAGGACGTTCTTCCATGAGATGGTGTGGAAGGCATGGCTGACACGGCGGACGGGATCGACGAAGCGGCCGGAATTTCCGGCGTTGAAGGCGGACGAGCTGGCGCTGACGTGGATTGGGCATGCGTCGTTCCTTGCTCAGCTTGAGGGAGTGAACGTGTTGCTGGACCCGAACTTTGCGAACTGGTTGTTCCTGTTGAAGCGGCTGCGGCGTCCGGGGCTGCGGATCGACGACCTGCCCCCGATCGACCTTGTGCTGCTGACGCACGCCCACTTCGACCACTTCCACAAGCCCACGCTGCGGCGATTGCCGTCGCCGAAGGTGGCGGTGATGCCATGGGGCTGCGGGGCGTTGGCACGACGGCTGGGTTTTGGCCGGGTGATCGAGCTGCATTGGTGGGAGTCGTTCAGTTCCGGGGACTGGAAGGTGACGCTGGTGCCGGCGAAGCACTGGGGGGCCCGGACGTTGCGTGACGAGCACCGGGGCTACGGCGGGTTCCTGCTGGAATGCCGGGGCCGTCGCCTCTACCACGCGGGCGACTCCGCATACTTCGACGGGTTTGCGGAGATTGGGTCACGGCTTGCGCCGGAGGTGGCGTTGCTGCCGATCGGGGCCTACTTCCCGGACAGTTTTCGCCGCGTTCACATGGGGCCGGACGAGGCCTTGCGGGCGTTCATGGACCTGAAGGCGCGGTGGTTTGTCCCGATGCATTTCGGGACGTTCAAGCTGAGCTTTGAGTCGATGGACGAGCCGGCGCGATGGCTGCGCGAGCTGGGCACGAACGCCGGCGCGCTCGGGCGGATCCGGTTCCTTGAGGAGGGCGTGCCGGAGACTTTCTAGGGCGGGCCATGGAACGCCCCCTGCCGGAGTCGTCGGCGGGGGCTTGCCTTCGTCGGTTCCCGGTTTCCCGCTTGACCGTGACGGTCTGGTTGCGCGGGGTTTGCCATGCACGTGGGATGTTCACCCGCCATGGCGTTCCTTGGGGTCATCGGCGCATGTTGCCTGGGGGCGGGCGTCGTGCAGGCCAGGCAAGTGGAGGTTTATCGTCCGCCGGCCGTCACGATGGTGTGGGACACCGCACGATCGATTCACCCGCCCTTGGGCGGATATGTCGTCCCCTTCGAGGCATTCCATCCTGCCTTGGGCACCTTGCAGGATATCCAGTTCGACTACGTCGGCCTCCTGACGTCGAGCCTCTCGGCCCGGAACAACTCGGTTCAACCGTACTCCGGCAACCTGGTGCTCTCCGCGCGGCTCGTGGTGGAAGGACCTGGCTTGTCCGTGGACGATCCATCGCGGTCCACCTTCTACACGAGTGCGCTTGCGTTCAGCCTGATGGCGGGTCAGCAGATGAATGCGGTGCCCCTTGCTCCGGCGATCACCTTCGACATGCCATCTGGTTCCGTGCCCCCCTCGTCTTTCCCCAGCTACCAAGGCGTTGGGAACGTGGGCATGCGATATCACCTTGTCGTGGGCGAGGCTCTTTCTCCGTCGCGGTTGTGGCTGAGCACGGGGCTTGGCTATCGGATGACCCTGACTGCCGGGATCACCTACCGGTACATTCCCGTGCCGGAGCC
Source organism: uncultured Verrucomicrobiota bacterium (assembly GCA_903925515.1). GTDB lineage: Bacteria > Verrucomicrobiota > Verrucomicrobiia > Limisphaerales > UBA9464 > UBA6176. The sequence goes on along the minus strand of CAIYFP010000356.1, from coordinate 5,846 downwards.
CACGCCTGTCGGCCTCATGGCGCTGGGGTTGGGCATCGTCGGGGGCGCGCGACTGGGGCGGCGTGGGTCGGGTTGCGTGGCCGTGCCTTGAGGTTTCGAGGCGGCACCCGGCTTCGGGTCATCGGTTCCACGCGGGTGTCCGTGGAAACCCGTGGCCCCGAATGTTCCGGAGGGGCTGTAAGCCGAATTCTGTCTTCCCCGCCGGGGCGGGGGAGAAGGCCATTAGTCTGAGCGGCCGATACCCGGCGCCCGTCCGCCGCAGCGGACGTGGAACGGGCCGTTCCATGGGCGCCCTATTTGGCCTTGCTCCCGGGGAGGTTTTCCATGCCCCGACGCTCACGCGGCGGGCGGTGGGCTCTTACCCCGCCTTTTCACCCTTGCCGCGTCCCTTGCGGGCCGCGGCGGTATCTTTTCTGTGGCACTGTCTGTCGCGCCACCCTTTCGGGCGACGCTCCCGCGTGTATCCCCGGCCATGCCGGGGTTACGCGGCCCCGTGCCCTGTGGAGTTCGGACTTTCCTCCCGTGGCGATGCCACGAGCGACCTTCCGCCCCTCCGGAACAGGGACAGACTACCGGGAAGCGAGGCCATCCCAAGAGGATTCTTTGTGCCGTGAGGGCGCAGGCACGGATTGGGGCTTCAACCGGGAGCGGGTCGTGGATAGGCTGTGCCCATGAAAACCTCCCTCCTCACGCGGCGCTCGTTTGTTGGACGCGCCGCGGCCGCGGCCGTCGCATTTCCCATGGTCTCGCGGCTGCGTGTGCTCGGTGCCAACGACCGGCTCAACATGGCCTCGGTGGGCGTCGGAGGTAAGGGCGGGACGGACGTCACCATGGTGGGCGGCGAGAACATCGTGGGCTTGTGCGACGTGGACGCCGGGCGCCTTGGCCAGATGGGGGCACGGTTCGGGGCGGCGCGGCGCTTTGCGGACTGGCGGGAGATGTTCGACGTGCTTGGGTCGGGCTTCGACGCGGTGACGGTTTCCACTCCGGACCACATGCACTTCGCTCCCGCGATGGCGGCGCTAAAGCTGGGCAAGCACGTGTACTGCCAGAAGCCGCTGACACACACGGTGGCGGAGGCCCGCGCGTTGACGGAGGCGGCGAGGAAGGCCGGGGTGGCCACGCAGATGGGAAACCAGGCGATGGGCCATGGGCCGTTGCGACGCGAGGCCGAGCTGGTGCGCGCGGGGGTTCTTGGGAAGCTGCGCGAGGTTCATGTCTGGACGGACCGGCCCGGTGCGTTCTGGCGGCAGGGCCTCCAGCGTCCGCCTGCCACCGGGCAAGCGCCCGGGGGGCTTTCATGGGACCTTTGGCTTGGCGTGGCGCCGAGGCGTCCCTACGCACCCGGCTACCACCCGTTCGCATGGCGCGGCTTCTGGGACTTCGGGACGGGCGCCTTGGGCGACATGGGGTGTCACCTTGTCAACATCCTTGCGCTGGCGTTTCACCTGCGCGACCCGCTCACGGTCGAGGCGCAGTCGGCGGGCGGCTCGGACGAGTCGGCGCCCTTGTGGTCGATGGTGACCTACCAGTTCGGCGCGTCGCCTGCCGGCTTGGGGAGGCCCGCGCAGCCGGCGTTCAAGATGGTCTGGCATGACGGTGGCTCCCGCCCGGACCCGTCTCTCTACGGCGGGGACCTCGCGATGGCCAACGGCATCGTGCTCGTGGGCGACCGCGACACGCTGGTGACGTCGTACGAGGGCGTGGGCCGGTTCCTGAGCGGGGCGAAGGTGTCGGACTTCAAGGAGGTGCCCGAGGTGTACGGGAAGCGCCCGGACTGGGAGCCGGGGCATTACGCGGAATGGATTGCGGCGTGCAAGGGCGGCAAGACGCCGCCGGCGTCGCGGTTCGACGTCGCCGGGCCGGTCACGGAGGCGGTGTTGCTGGGGAACGTGGCGATCCGGAGCGGGCGCACCCTGCGTTGGGACGCGAGGAGGATGCGTACCGGCGACAAGGCGGCGGACGGGTTGCTTGCGAAGAAGTACCCGGCGGGCTGGCGCGTGTGAACGACGAGGGCGGCCTTGCGTTTGGAGCTGTTTGGGGGCGTGCAGCTTTTGGATGATCTCGGGCGGCGGGCATGGGAAGGGGTGACGCATGATCGACATGGGCAAGCCGGGTCCTGGGCCGGGCGAGCGGCCGGCCGGTGAGCTTGCCGAGGTCGAGGTGGTGCGTGATGTCCGGGATGCCGGAGGCGTGGGCGGGGGTGCGGTCCATGTTTCAGTTCATGGGGGCACGCGCCGGGTCAGGGTGCGGGGATGCGTGGGGATGGGATGCTGCATGGGGTGGCTCGCATTGCTGGGGTTGCTGGTGCTGGTGGGCTTGGTGAGGCTGATCAAGGCGATCTGGGTCTGGTTATGAGGCTGCCCGTCCCCTCGGGTGGATTCCAAGGCTTGGCCCCTGCTGGAGGCTGCGTGCCCTCACGCGGCGGCAAGGATGCCGCACCTCCGAGCGTCTCCGGGGCAGAGCGGGAGCGGCATCCTGCCGCTGGCGCTGGGCGTGATCCAGCCCGAGCCGAGACGCCTCGGCCACGTTTCCGCCGGGCCAGGGCACCCGGCCTACCACCCGGACCGGCCCATTCCAACCTCACCCGCCGGGTGAGTTCTCGGATGGATCCCAAGGGCGCCTTTTGCCTTGATGGGACGGCCATTGCCTTGCCTTGAAGCCCTGGTCAACTGCCGCTTCAAGGCTCACGGAAGCGACGCATGGGACACCGCGCCGGGGTTCAGGCGGAGATTCCATGACGCCATGGCGGAATGCTGGGTCGCCACGTCCAGTGGCTCCGGGCGAGCTGGGAACCGCGTGGCAAAGCTTCCAGCGAGTGGCTTGGGGTGCGGCCCAAATCCCCGCGCAAGGGGGAGGGAGGCACGCGATCCCGAAGCGGGCAAGTTGCGGCAGGCTGCGTGCCAACACGCCGACGTAGAGGATGGGCGACCGCGGCGTGGGCGCGGGTGGCCACATCCGAAGGGACCTCGGCGTCCATCTGCCATGAAGCCGGAGGCTTCCCAGCGTGTAGTCGGCGGTCGGGGAGCGAGGCGACGACACCACCGGGGACCCGTGCGAACGTGAACCCCGGCATCCCGGCAGGGATGCCAGCGCCGGGGACGGGACTGGGCTGGAACCCCTCCCGGGTGCGGAGGGTGATGGGGATGGGTGACCGGTGGCATCGCTTCGCTCAACCACCGGCTACCGGCTACGAAACCTTCGGTTTCGAGCAAGGGATCCCATGCGGTCCGTCCTTCGGTGGGCCATGGCGTCATTCGTCTGCATGGGGATGCCCGGGTTTTTTGGGGAGGGTGAACGGATGCGGGCCTTCGGATCCATCCGTTTGCCACTCCATCCGCGTCCAAGGCCGGAGCCGTGAACCGAAGAACTTCTTGCGCCGGGATGAGGGATTGAACGCCCCCTTGACGCTCGCAAGCGCCTTTCTGAAAGTCACCGGGCCCGATGGCAAAGGAAAAACACAAGATGTCCCGGCTCCGCGTCGCCGAACTGGAGGTGCAGGAATCGTTCTTCCGGGGCCTGATCGCGCGAGACCCGCGGGACACGGAGGTGATCGAGGAGCTGGCCGACGTGCTCCTCCAGCTGGGCCGGACCAACGAGGTCATCGCCCTCGACCAACGCCTCATCGAGCTTTGCCCCACCGACCCCGACGTCCGCTACAACCTCGCCTGCTCCCTTGCCCTCGTCCGCCAGTACGAACGCGCCGCCACCGAGCTTTCCACCGCGATCGAGCTGGGCTTTCGCGACGTCGAGTCCCTGAACACCGACCCCGACCTCGCCGGGCTTCGCGCCCACCCTGCATTTGGCAAGGTCCGCGCCTGCCTCAGCCGCCTCAAGGCGAGGCCGGACTGATCGGCAGCACCCGGAAGTCCGCCTGCTCCACGTCCAGCCGGACGCTGAACCCGCTGAACAGCCGCCTCCCTTCCGCACGGCTCGTCAGCAGCACGTTGCACCAGCAACCCGGCGCCACCGGCCGCCTCAACACGTCGAACTCCAGCCGCGTGATGCTCGCCGCAAACCCGCCAAGGATCTTCAACGGCTCCCTCAGGCCCGCAGTCGCCCTCACCATCTCGAACTCCGCCGCGTCGATCCAAATCTTCCCCGCCACCAGCCCAAGGAACCGGTCGATGTTCTTCTCCCCCCCTCCGGATGCCGACCTCGGCACGTATCCCAGCCGGTAGGTCCTCCGCCCCTCCAGCATCTCCTCCCCCTCCAGCACGTACTCGAACCTCCGGATCATCGACTCGTCCACGAAGTCCGGACCGCGCCTCCTGCGCGTCGTCTCCTTCCGTGCGTCCCCCTCCTTGCGCCAGTCCGACGCCACCTCGGCTTCCGTCGGCTCCCGGTCGTCGATGCGCACCAACCTCGCATGGACCACGCCCGCCTTGTTGGTCACCGCATGCTCGCGCACCCGGCTCCGGGCCTTCTCCTCCTTGGACCCGACGTCCTCGATCCGGGTCGTCCTGCGATAGACCACCATTTGACGCGCCTCCTCGTCGGCCGCCGCCCGCGCGCGAGCAAGGAACCGCTCGATGATCTCCGGCGCCGAGGGCGCCGTTGCATCACCCGCGAAGCCGCCGCCCGCAAGCCACCACGCCATGGCCAACCCAAGGCAACGAATGAAACCGCGCATGCGCGCACGCTATCCAGAACGTCACCGGCCGCAACCTCCCAGACCACCTCGACGCCCCTCGTAACCTTGCCACCCCGCCGAACGTAACGCCCCGCATCCCATGAATGCCCCATCCCTCCCACGCGGCTCCTCCCGCCCTTCCCCCCGCTCCACCCCTGCCACCGCGCTGACCCTCGTCGAGCTCGTCGTTGTCCTCATGGTCGTCTGCATCGCGGCCGGCATGGTCGCGTGGGTCGGGACGCGCGTGCTCCGGCGTTCCGTCGTCATGGCCTCCGCCGCCATCGCCTCCGAGGTGGCTGCCGCCGTCGCAAGGCACCATGCCCGGACCGGCTCATGGCCCGACGGCTTCGACTCGCTCATCGAGGCACCCTACACCCTCTACGCCGCCATCCCCGCCGCCGCACGCCGCCAACTCAAGCCCAAGGACCTCGACAACGCCGACCGCTCCGTCCTCAAGGCCCACGGCATCACCACCACATGGATGCACGCCGCGCCGGGCGACGGCGGGGTCTCATGGCAGGAGCTGACCGACCGCAAGGCCCTCGACGTCACGGCCGGCGGCTTCCTCGCGGACGACGTCGCCGCCCTCGACACCCGCCGCATCAACCCGGACGACCTCTTCGGCCATGGCTGCACGCTCGGCACCCCAAACGAGTCCTTCGTCGTCCTCGGCATCGGGACGCGTTGCTCCCTCGTCGGTCCCGCCGCCGAGCTCTCCCATGCTCCCGTCCTCGCCGCCGCCAGCATGGCCCTCGACCCCGCCACCTCCTACCGCCGCCTCGCCCTCGTCCTCCGCATCGACCGCGACGACCCCCGCCCCGTCCGGTGGATGGGCGTCGTCGCATTCGGCGAGTCCGGCATCGAGACCGTCCACGCCATGGTCCGGGCCGCGGCCCGGGACTGACGGTTCAACGCATCGAAACCCGTCCGGCCCGCAAGAACGAACGCGACGGCCATGCCACCCGGCCGCTACGCTCGGCCCATGCCATTGGGCCAGCTCACGCAGGGGTTACCCGTCCTTCGAACCCTCGCCTCGCTTTTTCCCTGCCTCCTCATGGCGGCGACGCTCGCCGCCGTCCCCGAGCCCGGGCCCGTCCCGCCTGACGTCCGCTCTCGCCTCAACCTGTCCCCGCGCCATGCCCAGGCCCTGATGCTCGGCTCGTTCCCCATCGTGGGGTCCACACGCGTCTCCCGCCCTGCCCTCCGCGAGGCC
>CAIYFP010000355.1 GCA_903925515.1 uncultured Verrucomicrobiota bacterium | reverse complement strand
CTTGCCGGGCGCATGCACGTATTCCACCGGGTCCTCGATCGTCACCACATGCGATGCCTGCGTGCGATTGATCCGGTCAACCAACGCAGCCAGCGTCATGCTCTTACCCGAGCCCGTCGGCCCCGCCACCATCACCAACCCATCACCCAGGTCGCACAATCCATACAACGATTCCGGCAGCCCCAGCTCCGCCAACGTCCGCACCCGGGCCTCCAGCAATCGCAACGCAAGGCACTCTTGCTGGCTCCGACGATAGACGTTGTATCGGAACCGAATCCCATCCCATGCCGCGGCCCCATTCACGTCCCCGGCAGCCATCAAACGGGCCTGCCCGTCCTCCCCGATCAAGGCCGCCGCGACGCCCCGCAACGACGCCTCCTCCATCGCCGCCACTCCCTCCATGGCCCGCAGTTGCCCGCCGACCCGCACCTGTGGCGGACGCCCCGGCACGAGGTGGACGTCCGACCCGCCCAGTTGCGCCGCCTCCCGCACGAGGATCCCCAAGGCCTCCGGGCAATGCCCACGCGCCCCCCCTATTGCCACAAGCGCACCCTCCATTCCTTCTCCACGCGCCCTTCAATGCCCCGCATCTCCAGGCTCATGGGAACGGCCGCCAGCTCCGATCTCGCCAACTCCTCCAAGGCTCCCAGCATGCCAAGGTAGCTGCCCCTCAATCGAACCTCCCACAGCGCCGGATGCCGTCCTTTGCCAACGACCACGCGCGCACGATCCACCAACTGTTGCAACGAGGGCGTCAACGCCGCGTCGCCGGAAATCGCCACCTGCTCTTCCAGTCGCACCCCATGACGCTCCCAGAGCCGCGCCAATTCCTCCGCCCCGGCCAGTCGCGACGCCGTGTTTGTCCAGGCCCCGCCGAGCCGTGCCAATTCTTGTCGCAAGGGTTCCATGGCCGCACGCACCTCCGACACATCACGCTCCAGGACAATCCCACGCACCCGCTCGGCCTCGACGTCGCCGGGCCGGGGTGCCGCCGCCCTGGCAGCCTGCACCTGTTGCTCCAGGGCCCGTCCCTGCCACGCCATCCCCACGCCCATCCATCCCGCATAGCTCGTCACCACGGCCAACGCCGGAGCCCACCACGCCCGCCGGAGCCCGTTCATGCCCGCTCGTTGCTCGCCCGCCCCGGTCTCATTCATCGCCCGCCCCCCTCGTCACGTCCGGGAAGTCCCACTGCCAGCACCGACGTCCGCGCCGCCTCCCGTGACAAACCCGTCGCCAAATTGGTCAGGCCAGCCATGGGCCCGCCCGGCGGCGGGGCGACCGCCTTGAGCGTCCATTCCACCTGCCAAGGACCGCCCCCGGGCAACAAGCCCAGCGCCCGACGCGTCGGCGGCTCCGCCCGCCACCCAAACGATTCCATCGCCGCCCCCATCCTCGTCCCGAGCCCGGTCGCCGCCGGCGACAGCGAAACCCCAGAAACCCGCATCTCTCCCGAACCCTCCGTCAAGCCCGCCAACATGACCCCTTCGGGCATCGTCTCCGCCAAGACCCGCAGCAACGTCGCATGCCGCCGATGCTCCCGGTCCAGCGTGTCCTTCCAGTACGCCCGAAGTTCCTCCAGCCCCTTGAGTTCCCGGCGCGCCTCGTTCAGTTGAACCTCAAGCTCCGAAGCCTTCCGGCGGTGCATGGACAACTCCGCCGCCGGGCGCCCGGCTTCCTCCAATTCCCTCCTGAACCCCGACTGCTGGCCCTTGGTCCACGTCGCGTGGGCCCCGCAGGCCAAGGCCACGGCTGCGGCGACGGCGATGGGCCGCGCCTTCCGGCGCCCGGCTCCAAACGCCGCTGCATGATCCGGACGAATGACCGGCACGCGCGCGCCGTCCGAGGCCAATTCCCGCGCCCATCCGCGCAGCCATTCCCGCAGCACTTCCTCGTCCTCCAGCACCTGCGCCACCCCGGGCCCCTGACGCGCAAGGGCCGAGGTTGCCGCGAGGATGCCGCGCTCACCGGGGAATGGCTGGAATGCATCCGAGCCGACCGCCTCCCAGCCAGATCGCGATGCGGGCGCCTCGACGATCCGCACGCGAGCCGCCTGCGGTGCCAACCCGTCCACGCAGACCACGTGCTCGTCCCAAAGCTCGATCCGCTGCCAGCCACCGCTTCCCGGGCCCAACCTTCGCGGCAGACCACCCGGATGCAGGATGCCTTCAACCGTGGCGCCCTTCGGCGAAATCAGGCCCACAAGCCTCTCCACCTCCGCGCGGGGCAATTGGCTGACCCAATACCAGTTCAAGCCATCCCTCGTCCCGCTCCCAACCCAGCCTTGCGCCGCGTCGAAGGGTCCAATTCCCGAGATCGCCTCCGCCTCGAACGCCAAGGCCCGGCCGAGCCCCGTGCCTTGCAAGCCGGCCATCTTGCCCGCCGGGATGGCCAACCCCAGCGTCGCAACGGGCTCCACCAACGCATGCACCCGCCGCCGCTCCCGCGGCCCCAGCATCCATGCCGCCTCCACCAACTCGGCAATCCCCGCCCCGGCTGGCGCGGCGGATTCCCACAGCCCTCGGATCTCCGGTTCCGACAACCCATCGAAGTCCGCGCGCACCAGGCGCGATCCTATGACCACCAACAACGAGCTTCGCCCCCGCGATCCAAGGGGCCATCCCCAATGCATCCTCATGGCAACCTGAGTTCCACCAACGACGTCCCCGGCCCCACCAGCACGTGCAAGGGCCCCGTGTCATGCACCTCGCCCCCGATCCTCAGGCACGCCCGGAACACCCGCGGCCCGCGCGTCGGAGCCGCATCCCCGGTCCATGAGACCACCGCCACGCCCTGCGCCCCCGTCACCGCCACCTGCCGCACCAAGGCCTGCACCGGCCGTCCATCCGTCCACGCCTCCGGGTTGGGCCCGTACCACATCACCAGCAGGACCCCGCCCCCGGCCCAACGCCCCGCGCCGTCCCGCACCTGCACCACGACCGGGTCCGCCGACACCTCGTGCCGTTCCCACGCCACCCACTCCCTCCCGGTCCCGGTACCGCTCCCGGGCTCCACTCCCAGATCGCACACCATTCCCGACAGCGTCGTCCCCGCCCCAGCCACCGCCACATGCCCCCTTGGCCATGGATCGGTTCCAACCTGCCCGCCGCCATTCGCCTGCCAGCCCAACATCCAGCACGGCCCGCCGCCGCTGGCGCGACCCGCCATGAGCCGCCCCCATCCATCGACGGGCAGGCCCCATGCCCCGCGCCCCGTCACGTAGGGTCCACGCCAACCCGCCTTCACCCAGACGTCCGCCGAGGCCGCCAAGTCGGCGTTCGTCCCGTCCCAACTCCCCACGAACCGCGCCACCAAGTTCGACCCCACTGCCTGGTGCATCCCATGGGCCGGAAACCCCGTCCCCTCCACCAATTCCCTGGGTCCTAGCCACCCCTGCCCCTCCCCGTCCGTCCATGCACCCAACCGGGGCAATCGCCCCATGTCCCCCAGAAATCCACCTCCTCCATCACCCAACCCCAACACGCCGTCCCGAATTACCTCCATGGTCCTCCGTGTAGCCTCAACGCGCCCCCTGAAGCCCACCTCCCCAAGCCCCCGCACCGCAACCCCCGCCAACATCGCCAGGATCGCCAGCACCACGACCAACTCCACCAAGGTCACCCCGCTCCGGCTCATCGCATCGCCTCCTTGTTCAAGGGGGAGACCCCGCATGCCAGGGCCTCCCCACATCCCCAAACCCACTTAGTTCGCGTAATACCCCTGCAGGTTCGCCTCCGCCGTCTGGATCCCGTTCGCCGTAAATGCCACCGCACCCAGGAAACGGGCGGTGCGGGTGGAGCTCGGACCGCTATCGTCGATGAGAAAAACGAGCCCGTAGCGCTGGTAGGTGGAAGCGGGATTCTCTGTCGACGCGGAGCCAGCACGCACCGGAGCGTCTTGCATAACGCCCTGAGGACCAACCAGCGTCGAATACTTGTTAAGTCCAAATACAGGATACACCGCTGTACCCCTGGGGAGGTAAGATCCCCTAACCGACTGCAAAAGTGCGGACTGAGTTGCATCAAGGACCGCAATTGGCGTTGAGGTTGTGACAGTGACCGGAGAATTCGTCAGCGAAACATTGAAGGTTGCATCTGCAGAATTCCCTGTTGTCTGAGTCATGTGATAGACAATCCCAATACCGGCGGAATTGAGCGCATTTGCATCATTCTGCGATAGCGTCACTCGAGCGATCTGATTCGAGCTAGAAACGGCTAGGCCGCTGTACACGCTTCCTCCCCCCGAATTAAGTAGTGAATCGAATCCGGAACCATAACTTAATGTTGTGGTGTAGTTTATTTGGACGGCTCTAGCGACATCCTGAAGTGAGGATGCCGTCGTCGATCTGCTGGCGCGGGCGACGAGGCCTGGGAAGAGGGAGACGACGAGGCCGACGAGGGCGACGAGTATGGCGAGGACGACGACGAGCTCGATGAGGGTGAGGCCTCGGCGTCGGGCGTTGTGGTGGCGGGCGATCACGATGGTATTCATGGGAACGATGACTTTGTTTTGGATGTTTATTGGTTTGTTGTTTCTGACGCATGGGCCGCGGTCCTCACGCGAGGCTGGGCGGCCCATGAAATCGGTAGATGCGTTGGTAGGGCTGTCATGGCCTGCGATGGCGGGCAACGTGCGGGAAGCTGGATTGTGTCGGGGGGAATTTTGGCACGGCGAGGCCATGGGATTGATACGCGGTGTCACGCACTGGGGTGGCATGCGGAGCGGGGTGGGCGGGTGCGAGCGCTTGGTTGTCAGGGATTTGGATAGGGGCCATGCGCGGGACGGGGAGGCGCTTGGATGTCACCCTGCGGGGGACGGTTCGCTGGTTTGGGGGGAAGGGTGTGGCGGGGCGTTAACGGGGGTCGTTTGCGAGGGCATCGGAGCCATGCCGGACGGTGCCGTGTTGCTGGAGCCACAGGACGTCGTGGAGGCCCGGGGCGGGTTGGTCCGGGACGCGGCGGGCTGCGATGGGAAGGTCGCGCCATCGATGTGTCTCGGCGTGTCCATCGACCCAGGTGAGGTTGCCCGCGCGGCCATGGTGGACGGCCGGTTGGTCTTGGAGCCTCCATCGGGATGGAATCGCCTCATCGAAGTCCCACTGCATCCCGAGGGCGCCGTCGTCGATCGACTCCGGTTGTTCCTCGACGAATGCAAGCAGCGCAGCGGGCGACATCTGCCCCAGGTCTGAATGCTTCCTAAACGTCGCCACCACAGGGCATTGGAGGGGGGATCCGACAAACCCATTGATGGAGAAGGATCGCGCCTTGGCAACGCGTTGGTTGCCCAGTTGGACGGGTCCGGTGGAGGGGCATTTCCACGCGGCGACCCCCTTGAGGTAGGGGGCGAGCAGGCTATTGGAGAGGTGAAGGGTATTGGTGCAATCCGGGCCGTAGGACCCGAGCCAGCCTTGGACCCAGGTCTGGCCGGGCCCGGCGTTTGGCCCGGCGAGGTTCGGGGGGAAAAACTCGTGGAAATCCG
>CAIYFP010000354.1 GCA_903925515.1 uncultured Verrucomicrobiota bacterium | reverse complement strand
CGCGCGCGGAGACGCGGAGACGCGGAGACATGGGCTGTGATCCTCTGCGTCTCGGCGTCTCTGCGGGCGGATCAACCTCATGCACCGGGAGACGCTCCTCCGAGGCTTCCCATGGCATCGGCCGCTGTGGGAGTGGGCTTGGCTCAAGAACGGCTTACGCGGGGATCAGGGCTCACCCTTCCCCTTGATGCCTGTCCTGCCGTAGCCTCGGGCCATGTTCTTCCGCTGGTGGTGCTGCTTGTGTCTCGTGTTGCCCATGACCGGTTGCCTTTCGGTCCCCCAGGAGGGCGGCGGGCAAGGCTCGCTGTCCATGCGAATGCGCAAGCTGTCCCGCGAGGGCTCCGGAGCATGGCGCACGGAGGAACGCCGCGTGTCGTGGGACGCCCGCCGCACCGCCGTCATCGTCTGCGACATGTGGGACGATCACTGGTGCAAGTCGGCGTCGGCTCGCGTGGGGGAGTTGGTGGGGCCCATGAACCGCTTCCTTGCGCATGCGCGTGCCCAAGGGGTGCTGGTGATCCATGCGCCGAGCAGCGTGACCCGGTTTTACGAGGGGACCCCGGCGCGCGACATGGCCCGCAAGGCGCCCCACGCGCCCACCCCGGTGCCGCTCGCGACCGCCGAGCGCTGGGGCACCCGCTGGTGCTGGACCGATGCCTCCCACGAGGGGGTCCTGCCCATCGACGACACCGACATGGGCTGCTCATGCGAGGGCGCCAAGTGCACGGTCCGCGAGGCATGGACGCGCCAGCATGCGGGGATCGAGATCTTGCCGGGCGACGCCCTGACGGACGACGGGCAGGAGACATGGAACCTGCTTCAGGCGCGGGGCATCGAGCACGTGGTCCTCTGCGGCGTGCACCTCAACATGTGCGTCCTCGGCCGGCCCTTCGCCATCCGCCAGATGGTCCGGTTGGGCAAGGACGTGGCTCTTGCACGGGACCTCACCGACACGATGTACAACCCGGAACGGCCGCCCGGCGTGGACCATTTCACGGGCACGGACCTCGTCGTGGGACATGTCGAGCGGCACTGGTGCCCGTCCTTCGACAGCAGCGACTGGGTCGGTGGAAAGCCCTTCCGCTTCGCGGCGGACCGGCGCGGGAGGTAGGCGGCGGATGGGACCGTCGGCCGGCGTCGCGACACGCCGGCCGACGGTCCAGCCATGGGACGGGTCACGGAACGCGGACCCGGTAGAACCGCGCGGGATCCGTCGGTGCGGGGTCGGCGAGCTGGCGCACCGTGCCATCGCCTGCGTCGGCGTCCCCGATGAGCTGCCATGCGCCGCCCAGGACATCCTGCGCCTCCAGCCGGTAGGCCTTGCCGGGCAGGGTCGTGAAGGACACGACCGCGCCGGCCGGTCCCGTCGCGAGCGACGTGATGGTGGGCCGCAGCGTGGAGTCCGCGCGGAACCCGAGGTGCTGGATGCGTTCGTCCCCGGGCCGGGCCATGTCGGCGGCCGTGTAGGTGCCGAGCTGGAGCAGGTAGTCCGCCAACGCCTTTTGCTCGGAACCGTCCGTGTCGAACGTCCTCGTCACGCCGGCCGCGACGAGGTTGGAGACGCTGGTTCCTTGGCCGAGCGGGAAGTACGAGTCCCCGCCGGTGGCAAGGAAGTCCAGCGTCACCATCCGGAACGTGCGGGCGGGGTCGCCCACCAGCGCGCCGTTCTCCACCACGAGGTCCATCGAGCCGTCGGCGCGACGGGCCACGAGCGAGCGAAGGCGTTGGCCGGGGTTGTTGATCCCAACGATCGTGTTGTTGGTCGCGCGGTTGTACGTCATGGCGGGCAGCGACGGGTCAAACGCGAACGCCATCCCGGACACCTGCGGGAACTGGCCGGGCGTGGACGTCGCGGTGGTGGCGGCGACCGACCATTCCATGGCGTCGCGCAGTTGCTGCGCGGTCAGGGTGATCAGGGACAGGCCGTTGTTGAAGCGAAGCGCGTTCTCGATGTCGAGCTGGCTAACGTCGCCCGCCTGCTTGCCCACGCGCGGGTTCGCGGGCGGCGGGACGAACACCGGCACGGCCGATCCCGCGGCGGAAAGCACGCCGCCAATGCTGTCACGGATGCCGCCGCCGTTTTTCAGGGAGAGCGACGTGGCCGGGTCGGCCTGCCGCCCACGCCAGAGGTTCGCGTCGGCGGTCAGGTTGCCGAGGTTGCTTTCCTCGGTGCGGACGGAGGCACGGAGGCCGTTGAGATACACGGTGGTGCGGCCGAAGCGGCGGCCGTCCTTGCCGTCAATGATGCCGCCGAGGTTGCCCACGATGTTGGTGATCGCGGGGCTGGCCGGGGCCCCGCCCGTGTCCGTCACGCCTTCCGCGTCGGTGGGATACACGCCGCTGCGCGAGTCCGTCGCGATGATCCGGCCCTCCTCGTCGAAGGAGGCCAACCAACGCCCCACGTACTCGAAGTTGGCCCCGGCGGCGACGACATGGACGGGCTCGCCGGAGGGGGAGGCGAAGACCGAGGGATAGGGCTCGGCCGCGACATGGCCGGCGCGGAGTCGGTCGCCGGGCTGGGAGAACACCACGTGCGATCCGCCCGCGATGATGAGGTCCACGTCGCGCAGGACGCGGGCGAGGGCGAACTCGTTGGCGTACTGCTGGAGGTGCGCGAGGAGGATGACCTTGTTGCAGCCGCGGGCGAGCAGCGCATCCACGGCGGGCTGGATGGTTCCGGCAAGGTTGGTCGAGACGCCGATGGTTCCGGGGGAGCTGATCTGGCGAAGATCGACGGTGGTGGCGCCGACGACGCCGACGAGCTGGCCCCCAACAAGGAGGGTGCACGAGCGGGCGAGCTTGTTGGTGCCGAGGCGCGCGTCCTGGGCGTCTGCCGTGATCAGGCCGCGCGTGTTCGAGTCGGCGTTGAAGTCAAGGTTCGCGCTCAGGTACGGGAACAGGGTGCCGGCGTAGCCCGCCGCCGCGTCCGACCGCAGCATGGAGGCGAACTGCGCCGTGTTGTCGTCGAACTCATGGTTGCCACAGGCCGACGCCTGGATGCCCAAGGCATTGAGGATCGCGATGTCCGCCCGGCCCTTCACGCCGTTGAACGGCGCCGCCGGGTCCGCGCTCGCCGTGAAGAACGGCCCGGGGATGTAGTTGTCGCCGGAGCTCAGGACGAGGGTGTTGGTGGGGAACCCGGACCGCAGCGCGTTGAGCACGCGGGAGAAGCCCACGGCGTCGTCGAGCGCCGGGATCCCCGCCTCGAAGTCCGACGCATGCAACACCTGGAACGAAAGCGGCGCGGACGTCGCACGCAGGACGCTGAACGCCACCGGAGCCGACGTGGTGGACAGGCCGAGGTTGTCGGTGGCGACCGCGACCAGTTGATGCGGCCCGACGAGCACGAAGGGAAGCGTGCCCGTGAAGGGGGCGTTCGTCGTCGTCAACGCCACCGCTCCGTCGAGCCGGTACTGGACTTGCACGACCGCGCCGTCTGCATCGGACGCGGCGACGGCGACGGCGACGTTGGCCGGCGCGCGAAGGCTGGCCGCGGCGGCGGGCGCCGAGATGGCGACTTGCGGGGCTTGGTTGGACGTGGTGACCAGGATCGTCCGCGTCGCCTCGGCGGTCAGTCCGTCGTGGTCCGTCACGCGCACGGTGTACGCGTGCTGGCCGGGCAAGGGGTTGGCCAAGGTGACACGGAAGGGGAAGGCGGTGGCCGTTCCCACCGCCACGCCGTCCTCAAGGAACTCCGCCTTCACCACGCGCCCGTCGTCGTCGTAAACACTGGCCCCGAGCACCATGGGCGCGGCCGCGTACACGTCGGTCGCGGGCGAGCTCCACGTGACGGTTGGCGCGGACAGCGCCGGGGCGGGGCCGCCAACCCCGGGCAGGGTGACGTGGTAGGCGAGGAGCATGTTGTCCACGGGGATGTCGTTGGTGCCGACCGCGACGCCGTTGTGGAGGACGACGGGGGACTTGAAGTCGTTGTCGTTGCCGACGAGCAGGAGGTAGTCGTCGGGCCGGGCGGGGTCCTTGAGGGGGATGAGCCCGAGCGCCTCCCACTTTTCGGACAGGGTGTTCGCGTCTTGGTTGGTGCTCACGTTGAGCCCGAACCGCGCGAGGTCGATGGGGTCGATGAGGTCGATGAGGTCCTTGCGCGCGAGGGGGGCGACGCCGGAAGGAGGCTGGCCTGCCGGGAGGCTGGCTTGGCCGGGCGTGCCCGGCGCGAGGTCGTGGGGGCCGCCTGCGACGTTGGTGGCGCCGAGGGACGAGGCGAGCACGACGCGCTTGTAGGAGGGCGGCGTGTTGGTGCCCACGCCAAGGCCGAGGCTGTCGCGCTCGAGCAGGAGGAACGTGGTGGGGTTGACGACCAACAGCTCGCTGACGGGCGTGTGCCGGTTGGTCTGGGCCGTGCCGTTGAGCGTGAGCTGATACAGGTGCTCCGCCACGACCTGTCCGCGCGTGGGCGAGCCGTCGGCGATGTCGAACTGCAGCACGCGGGTCATGCGGCCAAGGTTGCCGGCACCGCCGTCTTGGATGGTGGGGCTTTGCAACACCGCCACCAAACGCCGCCCGTCCGGCGTGATCGAGAGCCCCTCGAGGCCGCGGTTGTTGCGGCGCCCGGAGGCCGGGGCGGTTGCACCCGCGAAGTTCAGATTGCCGGCCGCGTTCCGCGGCAGCAGCGCCGCCGGCGGCAGCATCGTCTCCTGCAACTCGCCCGCCGCGTTGAACCGGTACAACGCCGGCCCGTATTCGTCGCTCACCCAGAAGCCCCCGTCCGGTGCCAGGACGAGGCCCTCGGGATCGAGGGACAACCGCCCGCCCCCAATCGACCCGGCCGGCGACTGCGGCAGCGTCGGTGCGTTCGTCGAGCCCCCGTCAAAACCGGTGAAGTTCGTCCCCCCGTACGTGAACAACACGGTTGCGAGGTTCGTAAGCAGGACTTGCCCCTGCCCGGGCGCCGTGCCTCCCCCAAGGAACGGCGTGATTGAGAAGCCCAGCTTTTGCAAGCGCGGCCGGTAGTCCGTCGCCCCGTCCCCGAACCCCCGGTCCGGCAACCCCCACAGCACCCCGCGGATTTGACCGCCCTCGTGCACCAACGACGAGCCATCCACCGCCAGCGCGGAGAAGAGCCCGCCCAGAGTGTCCGTGCCCTCGCCCCGTTGATCGAAGAGGCCCGCCGGGATGCGACCCACCCCGGCCAGCCCATGATTGACGAAGCCCTCGAACTGCGCGTGCGCCGCACAGGCCCACGCCAGCACCCCTATCCATTGCAATGCCTTGTTCACCCCGCAGGATGGCCAGCGCTCTCCCTCCCTTCCCGTTTCCTCCCCGTGAACGAATCGAAAAAACCCGGCGACGTCCCCATGGCCGCCATGTCACGAAACCGGTGCGCCGCCCCCGCATCCTCCGGCTTGGTTTCGTCCCCGGTTTGCATCCACGCTTGCAGCGTGAACGACGCGCAGATTCCCGCCGGCCCACGCCGCCTCAACATCGGGTGCGGCCTCGACGTCCGCCCCGGCTGGGTCAACCTCGACTGCGTGGACTACGGCGGGAACACCGTGGCCGACCTCACCCGTTACCCGTGGCCATTCCCCGACTCCCACTTCGACGAGGTCCTCGCCAGCCACATCCTCGAGCACCTGCCCAACTTCAACGCCGTCATCAACGAGGTCTGGCGCGTTTGCAAGCCCGGCGCCCTCGTCGTCGTCCGCGTCCCCTTCTTCCTCTCCACCAAGTACTACTCCGAGCCCGACCACCGCACCCCCTTTGGCATCCGATCGTTCGACAATTACGAGGACATCACCGGCCGCAGCCTGCGCTTCTACGAGAAATGGAAGCTCGGCCATCGCACCAACTACCTCTCCCCGGCGCGGTTCGTGGTCGAGGACAAGCGCTTCCATGTCTCCAACTTCGCCCTCCTGCGCTGGACCGGCTTCCTCATGAACCTCGAGCCCGTCCTCTACGAACGCTTCCTTGCCACGTGGTTCACCCCCGAGGAGGTCTGGTTCCGACTCCGTGTCTCCAAGCCCGTCAGCGGTCCCAGCCCAACGCCCGTCCCCATGCCCATGCGGTCGTGAGTGCCGCCACCGCCCACCCCGCCGCCTCCAGCCACGCCCGCCGCCTCGCCGGCCACAACGCCGCCAACGCCCCCGCCGGGATCCCCGCAAGGAACCCCAGCGCGTGCACCACCACGTCGCCCTTCGGGCTCGTCCCCACCTGCACGAACAAGACCGCCGACGCCCCCAGCGTTGGCAGCACCCACCGCGCTGCCGCCCGGCGCGCCCGCCAAAGCCCGAGCGCGTTCGCCGCCAACATCCCCAACGCCGCCATCACCACCCCCGAAGCCCCCAGCCCCACGTATGGCTCCACCCGGATCCAGCCCCCCGCCGCATTCGCAAGTGCCCCCGCCGCCATCGCCCCGCCCAGCGCCGTCCCCGGCCCGTACCGCCCCATCGCAAGCCCCATCAGCAATCCCCCGAACACCCCGTTCATCGCAAGGTGCGCCATGTCCGCGTGCAGCCATGTCGCCGTCCATGCCCGCCATGATTCCCCACGCGCGAACGCCGCCGAGTCGAACACCGCGCGTGCCGGCGCACGTCCCCCGTTCGCCGCGTGAATCCATGCCATGGCCAGCACCCACGCCAACGCAAGCCCGTGCAGCCGCGCCTCCCCGCCCGGCATCCGCACCCGCAAGGCCCAACCCCGGTTCTCCTCCTCGTAAAGCTTCAGGAACGCCCGCGCCCGGCCCTCCTCCGTCTCATGGACCCGCAACCCCGTCGCCTCCCCGCCCGGCCCGCCCTCCACGACCACGTCCATCCCTTGGCTGGCCAGCACAAGGCTCCAGTCCATCGCTTGGCGGCCCGAACGCGCCTCGATGAACGCCGTGGGGGCGCCCTCCGGAAATGACATGGCCGCACGCTCCCCGAATCCGCCCCCCATGGCCATGCCGGTTTTCCGCCCGGCTTCCTTGTCGCCCTCCGCACCTTTCGGCCGTAGCCTCCGCCCCGAATGCCAGCGCGTTCCACCGACAGCATCGAGAGTGCCCTCGCGGACCTGCGCAAGGGCCGCATGGTCATCGTCGTCGATGACGCCGACCGCGAGAACGAGGGCGACCTTGTGATCGCCGGCGAAAAGGCCACCCCCGCCGCCGTCAACTTCATGGCCCGCTTCGGCCGCGGCCTCATCTGCGTCCCCACCACCGAGGAACGCCTCCAGCAACTCGGCGTCGAGGTCATGGTCGCCCGCAACCAAGACTCCTTCCGCACCGACTTCCAGGTCAGCGTCGATGCCGCCTCCGGCGTAACCACCGGCATCAGCGCGGCCGACCGCGCGCGCACCATCCAGGTGATGTGCGACCCCACCGCCACCCCCGCCGACCTCCGCAAGCCCGGCCATGTCTTTCCCCTGCGCGCCAAGCCCGGCGGTGTTCTCCGCCGCGCCGGCCATACCGAGGCCGCCGTCGATCTCGCCCGCCTCGCCGGGTTCCGCCCCGTGGGCGTCATCTGCGAGATCATGAACGACAACGGCACCATGGCCCGGCTCCCCCAGTTGCGCGTCTTCGCCCGCAAGCACCGCCTCCGCCTCTGCACCATCGCCGACCTCATCGAGTACCGCCGCACCCGCGAGAAGCTCGTCGAACGCGTCGAGTCCATCGACATGCCCACCGACTACGGCGACTTCAGGCTCCACCTCTACCGGTCCAACGCCGACGGCGAGCATCACATCGCCCTCGTGAAGGGAAACCCCGCCGGCAAGAAGGGCGTCCTTGTCCGCGTCCACAGCGAATGCCTCACCGGCGACGTCTTCGGCTCGCGCCGCTGCGATTGCGGACCCCAGTTGCAGGCCGCCATGCAACGCATCTCCGAGGAGGGCTGCGGCGTGGTCCTTTACATGCGCCAGGAAGGACGCGGCATCGGACTCGCCCCCAAGATCAAGGCCTACAAGCTCCAGGAACAGGGCCTCGACACCGTCGATGCCAACCTTCGCCTCGGCTTCGGCATGGACCTCCGCGACTACGGCATCGGCGCCCAGATGCTCGTCGATCTCGGCCTTCGCTCCATCCGCCTCCTCACCAACAACCCCAAGAAGGTCGTGGGCCTCCAGGGCTACGGCCTCGAGATCGCCGGACAACTCCCCATCCGCGTCCGGCCCAATCCCCACAACGAAAAGTACCTCAAGACCAAGCGCGACCGCATGGGCCACGCGCTCTGACCACCATGCTAGCCGACCAACCTCCCAGCCCCGACCCCGCCGCGTCCCGCCTCCGCGCCCACGTCGCCCTCGTCGCCTCCGAATACAACCGCCCGTTCGTCGATGGCATGCTCTCCGCCGCCCTTGAATGCCTCGCGGCCGCCGGCGTCACCACCGAGGTCGTCCGCGTGCCCGGTGCCTTTGAAATCCCCTTCGCCGCCGACACCCTCGCCCGGCACGGCGCGCCTCGGCCCGACGCCATCCTGTGCCTCGGCGTCATCTGGCAGGGCGAAACCAACCATGCCGAACACGTTGGTGCCGCCGTCACCCATGCCCTGATGGACCTCCAGCTCCGCGCCCGCATCCCCTGCATCCACGAGGTCCTCACCGTTCGCTCCGAGGAGCAGGCCCGCGCACGGTGTCTTGAGCCTCGGACCAACCGCGGCATCGAGGCCGCCCGCACCGCCGTCGCCATGGTCCGCGTCGCGCGCGCGCGCCCCACGCCCATGGGGCCCTGAACCCGCCCTGTCTCCACCCCGGCATCGACCCGGCATCGACCCGGAATCCGAGGGACCGGAAACGAAAGGCGCCGGACCCCACCCGGGGCCCGGCGCCAACCTATGCCACGAAGAATCAAGCCGGCCGCCTCACGCCGCCGCCGCCCGCGCGCCCCCGCCAGCCCGCGATTGCGGCGGCCCCGGCGTGAGCGGCGGATGCGGCTCCGGCCTCGGCGTCGCCGGAAGCAGCGTCGCACCATGCGTCGTCTGCCGCAGGTTGGGGCCATACTTGACCCTCACGATCAGCGTCTGCGGCCCCCGCAGGCCCGCCGGGACCAAGACCAACACCTGCCCGGCCGTCACCAACACGTAGCGCGTCGCGCGCGTCTCGTTGCTCTCGCCATCCACGAAGAACACCCCCTGCGCCATGTCCACGGGGTCCAGCCGGAGGTCGTCCCCGGTGATGTGCAGGATGTCGCCCGGCGTGAACGACTGGTCCGTTCCCGTCGCGTCGTTCCGCACCGACTCGATCTCCGGCATCCGGTCCGCGTCAATCCCCGTGCGCTCGATCACGAGCCCCGCGCGGAACTGCTGCTGGAACTCGTTCGCCGGGTATAGGTTCACCCACGGCGCAATGTCGTCGATGTCCACCGTCTGTCCCGGGTCAGCAAGGCGTCCGCCGCTCGAAAGGCTCATCCGGAACAATCCGAAAAGCGGCTCGGACGGCCGCGTCAGGTGGGCCGCGCGGACGAGGATGCGGCGGAGGTTGGTGAGCACGCTGATGACGTCCCCTTGGGAAAGGGTCGAGGCATGGGTGATCTCGTCGATCACCTCCGCCTCCGTCAGGGGCGGGCCAAGGTCGGGTCGCGTGGTGAAGACGCCTTCCATCGTTGCAAGGCGTCGGACTCGGAAACGGTAGGGCATGATGCGTGATGTTATGGTTTATGCCGTCTTCCCGGGCATTCCCCTGCGGAATGCCTCACTGGGGGGCCGACCCCACCCGGGGCCGGCCCCTGACGTCCCGAGGGACGCCCCGTGGCGGGCGGCTTGCAGGCGGAGCCCATGCGCCATGGCCAGAGGGAAGGAAACCAACAGCCTGCATCGGAGGCCTACGCCCGGTGTTCGGGACGGTTACCGGGAAAAACAAGGAAAGTTGCGGGGCGCGTCCGCCCGCAGCGCAGCGATGGCCCGGCGCGGCGGGAGCCCAGGGTCTCCCGTGCCATGGAAGCAGCGCGTTTCCGCGGCGGGTTGGACCCGCGTCCACGGCACGCCCGGCACCCGGCGGCGGCTGAAAGGGCAGGGGACCACCTTGGAATCGTCCCGGTGCCGCCGCCAAGGGGTTCCCCCCCCGCCCCGGGGACGTCCCGCAGACGCCATGGAAGCGCTCCCGGATGAATGCGGGACCGGGGTTCCAGCGTCCTTTCCGGCGAGCTTGTGAAACTTTTCACACAATGCTTGCCGGGCCGGAAACCCGTTTGTAGCGTGCTGAAACGTTCGCAAGAACACGAAGGAACATTCATGAAGCACTTGACCTCCATCGCCGCCCTTGCCGCCGGGGCGACGACCCTGCTCTCAGGCGATGTCACCGGCACCGTCACCCTCAAGGGCACCCCGCCCGCCGAGAAGCCCATCGCCCCCCTCATGGCCGACGTGAACTGCGGCAAGGCTGCCAAGGGCACCGTCACCACCCGCCACTACGTCGTGGGCGCCGGCGCCGGTCTCGGCAACGTGTTCGTCTATGTGAAGGCCGGCCTCGACGGCAAGAAGTTCGACGCACCCGCCACCAAGCCCGTCATGGACCAAGTGGGCTGCCTCTATGAGCCCTACGTCCTCGGTGCCCAAACCGGCCAAGCCGTCGAGATTCGCAACAGCGACGCCTTCCTCCACAACGTCAACTTCATGAGGTCGGACGCCGGCAACACGACCTTCAACTTCGCCCAAGGCGCCGGTGCCAAGCCCGTGGACAAGGTGTTCCCGAACCAAGAGGTGTTCGTGAAGCTCCAGTGCAACGTCCACCCATGGATGTTCGGCTACATCGGGGTGGTCTCGAACCCCTACTTCGCCGTCACCGACAAGGACGGGAAGTTCACCCTCAAGGGCCTTCCGGCCGGCAAGTACACGTTGGCCTTCAAGCACTTGAAGGCTGGCGAGGTCACCCAAGAAGTCGAGGTGAAGGACTCCGGCGCGGCCGTGTCCGCGACGCTCGAAGTCAAGTAACCCGGGTTCCCGCGAAGCGATGGCCGCTGCAAACCACGGTTTGCGGCGGCCTCCCCTCGCAGCAAACCCTTGTCGCCGCCGCCCGCTCAACTTTGCCGGGTCATCCCATTCCGATATCGTTAATAGACCAGTCCGCTCAAGATCTTCGCTCCGCGCCTCGTGCCTCGTGCCTCATGAGCACCGCTCCCGTCCAAGATGCTATTGCCCGCTGGGTTCGTTACTGGGCCCTGTTCACGGCTGCATGGGCCTTGCTCGTCATCAGCATCGGAGGCTTGGTCACCTCCAAGGGCGTGGGAATGGCCGTTCCCGATTGGCCCACCACCTACGGCTACAACATGTTTTTCTTCCCCGTGAGCCAATGGACCGGGGGAATCTTCCATGAACATGTCCACCGCTTGGTCGCCAGCCTTCTCGGCCTCTTCACCCTCATCTTGGCCGTGGGCCTCCAATGGACCGACGCCCGGCGCGGCCTGCGTGCCGTGGGCTGGATCGCCGTGGTCCTCGTCGTCGTCCAAGGCATCCTTGGCGGCAAACGTGTCGTTCTCAATTCCGTCGATGTCCTCGGCGTTCCAGGGGCGACTTTCTTCGGTGTCCTCCATGCCACGACTGCGCAGGTCTTCCTTTCGCTTCTTGCCGTGCTTGCGCTTGGCACCAGCACGGCCTTCGGGGAATGGCTGCGAAGCGTCCAGTCGAGGGTCCGTCCCATGGACGCCTCGATCGGTCCATGGCTCGCCATCATGGCGGCCGTCGTGTTCCTCCAGTTGACGGTTGCGGCCACCATGCGTCACCAGCACGCCGGCCTTGCCGTCCCAGACTTCCCCCTTGCCTATGGCCAGCTTTACCCGCCCACCGACGACGCCTCGCTTCTCGCCATCAACCAGCGACGCACCGGTGTTGTGGATGATGCACCCGTGACGGCCTTTCAGGTGCACCTGCACATGACCCACCGCATCCTTGCGGTCGCCTTGGTCGCGGCGGCGGCATGGACATGGCGCCGCGCGGCTGGCCTCGGGCGCGGCTGGCGGAAGGCGGTCCGGGCATGGTGCGGCCTCTTTGCCGTCCAGTTCGCGTTGGGCGCGGTCACCATCTGGACCAACAAGGCGGCGGACATGGCCACCGCCCATGTCGCCGTGGGGGCGACCATCCTTTCGACCGGCGTCGCCATGGCGGCGGCCCGCCTCCGGGTTGAACGACAATTTCTGCGGGCATTCGGTCCTTGCGGGGCGGACGATGCCTTCATAAAACCTTGCTCTGCGGTTGCCGTCGCGCGCTCGGCTTGAACCGGTTTCCTTCCATGTCCTTGAGATCCACCACAGAACCGATGCAAGGCGTCGCCCCGGGCGATGTCCCGGCGGCCGTCGCCGCGTCGTCCGCCAAGGTGTGGTCGGAACTTTTCAAGGCCCGTCTCACGGCGCTGGTCCTGTTGACCACCACCCTCGGCTTCTATTTTGGCGCCCGCGATGGCATCGGCGGAATGCTGTTTTGGGAGACGTTGGCGGCGACCGCCCTCCTCGCGTCGGGTGCCGCCGCGTTGAACCAGTACCTTGAACGCGACGCGGACGCCCTGATGGAGCGCACCCGAAGGCGTCCGTTGCCGAGCGGGCGAGTGACGCCCGCCATGGCGCTCCAAGTGGGGGTGGCCATGTCCGTGGCGGGGATGTTGTGGCTGACGTTCCGGGTCAACCCGCTGACGGGATTGCTGGGGACGCTCACCTTGGCGAGCTACCTGTTCGTGTACACGCCGCTCAAGCGGGTGACGACATGGAACACGATGGTCGGGGCGGTTCCGGGCGCCTTGCCCCCGTTGATGGGCTGGACGGCGGCCACCGGCGAGCTCGGCGCGGGCGGCTGGGCCCTGTTCACGATCCTGTTCTTTTGGCAGTTGCCCCATTTCATGGCGATTGCATGGATGTATCGGGATGACTACGCCCGGGGCGGCTTCCGGATGTTGCCGGTGGTGGACCCGGAAGGGCGGCGCACGGGAATGACGGCGGTCCGGCATACGGTGGCGTTGATGGCCTTCAGCCTTGCTCCCGTTGCATTGGGTCTTGCGGGGCGCTGGTACGCGGGCGTGGCGATGGCCATGGGCATTGCGTTCCTTGCATGCGCCGTGGTGTTCGCGGCCCGGCTCACCCGAGAGTCCGCCCGCCGCCTCTTCCTCGCCAGCATCCTCTATCTACCCGTCCTTCTCAGCGTCTTGGTCGCCGACCGGACCCACCCCAACGCGACCCAGCGGGTGCTGGCGTTGCAAGGGGGCGTCATGGCACCGGCATTCGAAAAGGCGGCCGCCACGGCGCCGCGCTAGGTCTTCCAAAACAAGCACAACCTTTCCCATGAGCACCGCGACAAGCACCCAACATGGAACCGGACATGCGCATCCCGCGCATGAACATCACCACGAGCATCACGAGCCTGGATTCTGGCAGAAGTATATCTTCAGCACGGACCACAAGATGATCGGCATCCAATACGGGCTGACGTCGTTGTTGTTCCTGTTCTTCGGGTTCATGCTGATGCTTTGCATGCGGTTCCAGCTCGCGAACCCGGGCAAGCCCATCCCCGTCTTCGGCGGCCTGCTCGAGGCGGTGCTCGGCGAGGCGGCAAAGGGCGGCATCATGTCGGCCGACCTCTACAACTCCTTCGGGGCGATGCACGGCACGATCATGGTGTTCTTGGCGATCGTGCCCTTGGCCTTCGGCGCGTTTGGCAACTACGTGACCCCGCTGCAAATCGGGGCGCCCGACATGGCCTTCCCCCGCGTCAACATGGCCAGTTACCATGTGTTTTTCTGGGGCGGCGTCCTGATGCTCGCCTCCTTCTTCGTGCCCGGCGGCGCGGCGAAGTCGGGCTGGACCTCCTATTCGCCCCTCGCAACCGTCGCGGAGTTCTCCCGGCCCTTCAACGGCCAGACCATGTGGCTCCTTGGCATGGTGTTGCTGATCACGTCGTCGCTCCTCGGCGCCGTCAACTTCATCACCACCATCATCCAGTTGCGCGCCCGCGGCATGACATGGATGCGGCTGCCCTTCTTTGTTTGGGCACAGTTCGTGACGGGCTTCCTCCTGTTGCTGGCGTTCCCCCCGCTGGAGGCGGCGGGCATTCTCCAGTTGGCGGACAACCTGTTCCATACCTCATTCTTCCTGCCGACCGGCCTTGTGGTAAGCGGCCAACAGTTGCCGGTGAGCGGCGGCGGCAGCCCGCTCCTTTGGCAGCACCCCATGGGTTGTCGCTCTCGGCCTTGCGCCCGTTGCGGATGCTGGCGAAGAAGTTGTAGATGAAGGGCAACTGGAACACCGCAAGCAACACGGCCGCATGCGTGATCGACTTGTTGAGGGTCAGG
>CAIYFP010000353.1 GCA_903925515.1 uncultured Verrucomicrobiota bacterium | reverse complement strand
GGACAGGGTCGCGCACTTGTGGCGTGACAGGGCATGGTCGATGGCAGTAAACCAAGGGGGCCTCGACCCCATCGTCTAGAGGCCTAGGACACCGCCCTTTCACGGCAGTAACCGGGGTTCGAATCCCCGTGGGGTCGCCAATCTTTCCAAACGCCCGCGTTGACAGGGGCTTGAGGAGTTTGTCTTCCCGGCCGGGGGGCTGGAGACCCATGCAAGCTCCAAGCCGGATCGATGCAGGTGGGTCGGGCGTGCCTCCGGGATCTTCCTTCGCAAGAGCCTCGTCCCTCGCTCGTTGGGGGCCTCGCACCGGCGCGAGCCCTGCTCACGGCCCGTCTTGGGAAACAGCCTGCGGCGCGATCGCCTTCCTCCCGACGGGGACGGCTCGGCCTCGCGTCCCCTGCAACCCGCCTGCACGGGTCCAGGTTCGTTGCCTGCGCGGGGTCACGAGCGGGACGTGGGCCTTGGTTTGGCGGACTTGGCCGGGCCACGCCTCGACATGGCGTTGGGGCGCTTGGGTGCGGCCTTGCGTGCGGTGCTGGGCTTGCGTGAGGGACGTGGCTTGGGGGTGCGCGATCGCTTGGGCGGGACGGTTGGCGTGGAGGCGGGGTCCGGCGTGGGTTTTTGGGGAGTGCCCGGGTCGATTTCGACGCCGAACAGCGCAGAGAGGTCCTCGCCTTCGAGGGTGGAGGGGGTGTCGGCGGACGGGACGGCGGTTGCGGCCGCGCCGGCAGCGGCGACGAGGTCGTTCATGTCCACGTCGCGCAGGGTGAAGAACAGCTCGGGCCGGGAGTCGAGCCGTGCGCCGACGCCATAGAGGGTGGCGGCGACGTGCTTGCACATGCCGGCCCAGTCGGGGCAGGAGCAGGAGAGCTTGATCTCGGACGGGGCGGGGAAGAGCCCGTCCTTGGCATGGGTGATGGACTGGAGGAGAGACGACGGGAGCCGGCCTTGGAGGAGATCAATGAGCTGGGTGACCTTCTCTGTGGCGGACCGGACGAAGTCGTTCCAGCGGGCGGGCGGGAGCGGGACGATGGTGACCTTGACGGAGTAAAGGTTGGAGCCTTGAACCTTGCTTTCGACGAGGCCCTTGGAGATGCGGAGGTCGATGACCATGCCGTTGCGGACGTAGGAACGGCCGCGGGGCAGGCGGTTGGAGTAGTCGCTGAAGGCCTCGAGATGGTTGCACCATGCCTTGCCCCAGAAGGTCTCGGCGATCTTCTTGCCGGCGATGACGACGGGCTCGCGGCCCCCGGGCGACGCGCCAAGCCGGGCGGCGGCGGCGGTGGCCTTGCGCACCCGTTCTCCGACGGGGACGTGGCGCGGGAATCGGTTCCAGCTCATGCCCACTTATTCCCCCATGGCGGCGCGCATGTCGAGCGAGACGAAGCCGAGCAGCTCGTCGTTGGACATGCCCGAGAGCAGCGCCTCGGCGCCGCCCTCGGCCCCGAGGATGGAGTCGGCGAGCTCGCGCTTGGCGAGGAGCATCTCGTGGATGCGTTCCTCGATGGTGCCGCGGCAGATGAACTTGTGGACGAGGACGTTTCGTTTCTGGCCGATTCGGAAGGCGCGGTCGGTGGCTTGGTTTTCGACGGCGGGGTTCCACCAGCGGTCGAAGTGGATGACATGGCTGGCGGCGGTGAGGGTGAGGCCGGTGCCGCCGGCCTTGAGGGACAGGACAAGGAAGGGCGGCCCGTCTTCGCGCTGGAAGGACTCGACGATCTCGCGTCGGCGCGGCACGGGCGTGGAGCCGTCGAGGGAAAGGCCTTGCTGGCCGAAGAGGGTTGAGAGGAACGCGGCGAGGGGAGCGGTCATCTCGCGGAACTGGGTGAACACAAGGACGCGTTCCTGGCGGGCGGCGATTTCCTCGCACAGCGCCGCGAGGCGCTGGAACTTGCCGCTTTCATCGGGCGCGAACTGGCCGTCGGCGAGCCATTGGGAGGGGTGGTTGCAGACCTGCTTGAAGCGCATGAGGAACGCGAGGACGAGCCCGCGCCGCTGGATGCCGTCCCCGGCGTTGTCGAGGAGCGTCCGGAGTTCCTCGACGGACTTCTGGTAGAGGGCGGCCTGGCGCCCGGAGAGGGTGCACCATGCATCGAGCTCGGTCTTGTCGGGGAGATCCGCGATGATGCGTTTGTCGGTCTTGAGTCGGCGAAGCAGGTAGGGCGCGACGAGGCGGCGCAGGGGCGAGTAGTCGGGGGGGACGGAGGCCTGCATGCGTTCGACGGCGGCACCGAAGCCGCGGGCGTTGCCGAGGAGGCCTGGATTGAGGAAGTCGAAGAGGGACCAAAGGTCGCCGAGGCGGTTCTCGACGGGGGTGCCGCTGAGCGCGACGCGTGCCTTGGCGGGGATGGCCTTGATGGCGCGGGTCTGCTTGGCGCCGGGGTTCTTGATGGCTTGGGCTTCGTCGAGGACAAGCAACCGCCATGTGCGCTGGGCAAGCCACTTGAGGCGCGTGGCTTGGCCGTAGCTGGTGATCGCGACGTCCATGCCCTCCAGCCAGCGCGACGCGACGATGGCGTCCCTCCAGTCCTCGGGGTCGGACTGGGACGAGTGGAGGCAGGCGGCGTTGAGGGAGGGCGCGAAGCGCCGGAGCTCGAAGAGCCAGTTGGAGAGGAGGGAGGCCGGCGCGACAAGGAGGGCGGGGCCGTGGCCTTGCATGGGTTGTTGGCCTTCCTCGGACTTGAGGCGGTTCAGCAACGCGACGACCTGCAACGTCTTCCCGAGGCCCATGTCGTCGGCGAGGCATGCGCCGAGTCCGAGGCGTTGCATGAGCCAGAGCCAACGGACGCCCGATTCTTGATAGGGCCGGAGCCGGGCATTCAAGCCCGTGTTGGGGTCGAACCGGGCCGCGCGTGACGGGTCGCCGATGTCCGCCATGGCCTCGCGCAGGGCGTCGCCGGCCGCGACCTCGGCCCAGTCACGGTCGGCGGCGGCGGCCTCGTCCGGACCGTCGTCGTTGCCCGGTTTGAAACCCGCGAGGAGCCGCATTCCCTGGAGGAACGGGATGCCGTCGGTCCCGGCGGCCGTGGCGGCATCCTGCCAATGGTCCATGACGGACTTCAGGCGTTCGCGGTCCACCTCGACCCATTGGCCCCGGATGGAGACAAGGCCGTCGGGGCCGGACAACAACCGGCGCCACTCGTCCTCGGTCAGGTCATGGTCGCCAAGGGACGCATGGACGGAGAAGGACAGGAGGCGATCCAGCCCGACGCCAGCCGGGGCGGCGTCGCCGACGCGCACCTGCACGCGCGGCCGCGGAGCGCGGCCGTTGCGCCACCAGTTTGGGATGCGGGTGACGATCCCGCAGTCCTCGAGGGTGGGCACCTCGCGAAGGAGGGCGTAGGCCTCGGCGGGGGTCCATGCCTGCGGCTGGAACACCTTGCGGCTTTCCATGAGGTCGCGGGCCCATTCGCTGGCGGCGGCGGCGCGGCGAACCGGCTCAAGCAACGATTGAAGGGCGGCCTTGTTTCCGGCGCCCGCGTACTCTTGCAAGGCGCGGGCCATGGGCAGGTGGACGGGCTTCGCGCCATCGGAGAGTCGGTGGACGTAGGTGGCAAGGAAGGCGAAGGGGGTGGCGGGGGTGCGCTTGTTCTCGACGAGGTGAAAGGTGACGCGTCCCACGGCATGGAAGCCCGGGTGGACGGTTCCCAGCCATTGCCGGAGGCCTCCGCACTCGGAGGCGCGGAGTTGCGCAAGCGCGGTCAACTCCTGCCACAAGTCCTTGAAGAAGCCGGGCGAGGCGTATTCCGCGCCGCGCATGGCGGGCATGCGCAGGACCCATTCGGAGGCGTCGGCCGTGCCGAGTGGCGGGATGGGTGAGGATGCTGCTTCCGACGGGGCAGGGGCGTCGGCGGGGTTCACCTCCCCCGTGGACGTCGTGGTGCGAGCGGCGCCGACGAGGAACGATTGGCCGAAGGAGCGCCAGAACTGGCCGACGATGCCGGTGGGGAGGTGCTGGTGCTTGGGCTCGACCATGGCGACGACGCCATGGGCGTTGCTTGTCTCCCATGCGGAGGCGAGCGAGTTCCATGGGGTGCTGGCCGGCGCGTCGGGGACGGCGGTGCCGGGCTCAAGGAGCAACCGGCCCGCCGGGGTGAGGCATAGGGAGCGTTCGCTTGGGGTAGCGGTCGGCATGGTCGGGCGGGCCGGCAGCGGCGAGGGCTGGCGGCGTCAGATGGCGAGACGGGCCGCCCTTGCCTTGCCCGGGCCTAGCGCTTGGTGGGGTAGGAGGGCCACCATTGGCCCAGTTCCTCCGGCGTCTCGGGAACCTTGAGCGGGCGGACGACGCGGAACCCGAGGAACTGGGCGTCGGTCAAGTACCACTTGCTCTTGGGCAACTGGGGGTCGCGCATCTTCCATGAAGCCTCGGAGGCCTTGCGGGACGCGGCGCGGAGGAGGTCGGGGTCGTCGTCCCATGAGCCGCCGCGGGCGACGTTGGGGTATTCGGTGTCGATGGCGACGTAGGCGCGTTCGCCGACCTTGGAATAGTCGTCCACGTAGCCGTCCATGACCCATTCGGAGACGTTGCCGAGGATGTCATGGAGTCCCCATGGGTTGGGCTTCTTGGTGCCGACCTTGCGGTACTTGCCGTCGGCGTTGGCGAAGTACCATGCGTACTCGTCGAGCTTGGACTCGTCGTCGCCGAAGAAGTAGCGGGTGGTGGTGCCGGCGCGTGCGGCGTATTCCCACTCGGCCTCGGTGGCGAGGCGGTAGAAGTGACCGGTCTTGGCGGAGAGCCATCGGCAGTAGCGGGTGGCGGCGTAGTGGGTCATGGAGATGGCGGGGAAGCCATCCTTGCCCATGCCGAAGCTCATCTCGACGTAGGGGGTGGTGGGGCGGCTGACGGCGTCGGCCTCCTTGCCTGAGTAGAGGTTCTTGCCGGGGGTGGCGGCGGAGGGGAGGAGGTCGGCGTAGTTGAGGAGGAGCTCGCGGTCCACGCGTTCGGTGGGGACGTTGGTGCCCTTCTCGATGCTGGGGAACTGGAAGACCTCGTACTCGTTCCATGTGACCTCGGTCTTGCCCATCCAGAAGGGCTCGATCCTGACCTTGCGTTGGGGCCCCTCGTCGGCCTTGCGCCCCTTCTCGGAAGCGGGGCTGCCCATGGTGAAGTCGCCGGCCGGGATGACGAGCATGTCGAAGGCGATGTCGGTGCCGGGAACCTTCGCGGCGAAGGGCTTCATGTCGGCGGCGGACTTTTCCTTCGACGTGGCGAGGATCTTGTCATGGATGGCCTTGAGCATGGCGGCGTCGTCGCGAGCGAGGAGGCTGGTGGGCTCCTTCTGGGACAGGACGATGCCGTCGGGCCATGCGGCGCCTTGGTCGATCCAGTTGCGGATGGTGTCGCACTTCTCCTTGGACAACGGTCCACCCTTGCTCTTGGGCGGCATGAGGTCGTCATGGTCGGCGGGCAACACCATGGTGGTGTACACCTTGGACTTCTCCGCGTCGCCGACGACGACGGCGTCGCTCTTGAGGAACTCGGACTTCACGTCCATGCGAAGCTTGCCCTTGGCGTGGCCCTCCTTGTGGCACTGGACGCAGTGGACCTCGATGATGGGGGCGACGTGCTTGACGAAATCGACCTTTTCCTTTTGCGAGAGCTTGATGTCCTCGGGCCACTTGGCGCCCTGTTCGATCCAGTTCTTGAGGGTCTCCTGCTCGGCCTTGCTGAGCTTGTCGCCCTTGGGGGGCATGACGTCGTCGTGGTCCGGGGGAAGGGTGGTGGTGGTGTAAAGGGGGCTCTTGGCGGGGTTGCCGGGGACGATGGAGGGGCCGTCCTCGCCGCCCTTCAGGGCGCCGGCGCGGGTGACGAGGTTGAGGTCGCCCTTGGGTTTTTCGTCGCCGTGGCACTTGAGGCAGTAGGCCTCGAGGATGGGGCGGACCTGGCGCCTGAAGTCAACGGGGTCGGCGGCAGGCAGGGCCATTTGGCCGGCGACGATCAGGGAGGTGAGGAGAGCAATGCGATTCATGCAGCGCGGGAACAGCGTACACCGTTGGTTTGCCCCGGTGTCAAACGCGCCCTCTGGCAGGACGGGCGGGTGACGAGCAACATTCGATTGGCATGGAGACGCGCTGGAGGAGGGGCCATGGGATGATTCCGCGCCGAACCTTGCATCGGGGGCGGGCCGGGCTGGGGCGGATGCGGCGGGCTTGGCACCGGCTGGTGCCGGGCTTCCGGGGTTGAACTTGGCCATGCAAAAGCCGTGGGCCGCGGCCATCGGGCCTGCATCCAGGTGGGATGCGCCACGTCCTCCGCCATGGATCCTCGCAGCATCGCCATGCGTCGGGATGCGCGCGGGGTCGCGGACCCGGCCCTGCCGAGGGAGCAGCAGGGGGTGGCGGACCTTGGCCAGACCCGGGTTGGGATGGCGGCGGAAGCCGTTTTGATTGCGTGGAACTTCCGCGGGGTCACCGGCAAGGACGGCTTCGCCTGCCTCGACCGGTTCCTTGACCGGGACATCACCGCGGGGCGCCGCGTGGGTGCCGGGCTGGTGTTCCGCGGCGGCCGCCTCGCGAGCTACCGCTCCCTCGCGATGCCCTACGGCAGCACCGTCATTGCCCCCCAGCCGCTGATGAGGTGAGGCGTCGGACCGTGGTGCTCGGATGGGGAGATCATCGTCGGTTCCTTCCCGCCCCGCGGTGAAAGCCGTGTTGAAGACACGGCGCATTCCGTGTAATCCCACGAGCGCGTCATGGCATCGAAGCGAAGCAAGTTCAATCGCAAGCGGCGTTTTGCGAGCCCCCTCCCTCGCCCCGACATGCTGGCCCGGCTGGCGGAGGTTGTTCGCTATGGCGGCAACCCGGCCCACAAGCGGAACCCGGGCGACTTTGGGCTCGTCCCCCCGTCGCAGCCAAGGGATCACAAGTCGCTTTGCGACGAGGCAGGAGTTCTGCGTCGGGCCGAAGCGCTCAGGCTGCTGAAGCGCGGAGTTCTGAGGGGCATGATCAGCGACTGGGACGGCACCGGCTTCCCGAGGAACATTTGGTCGATGACGGACGACGGCCTTCCGCTCGAGGCCCAGTTGGAGAACGCGGCCCGCGGCATCTACCATGGCTATCCGCTGGAGACGAACGACGACTTCCGGGTGGAGGTTCTTGCGCGGTGGAGCCAGTCCCATGGATGAACGACTCGAAATGGGCTGCGAGTGGTGGGGGCCGTCGGGGGGGGCGGGCGATGTCTTCGATTCGTGCCGTGGCGCCATCGGGATACGCGTGGGCGAGGTTTTCCTGACCCATCTTGAGGACTCATGGGGCAACACGGTGAGGAACCGCGTCAACGCGTCGGCCTACACCTTGGCGGCGTGGTTGGCGGGGAATTGGTGGCGCCTGCGATGGGAACCCGAGACGAGGAGTTCGCGGGACGACATGGACTGGCGGATGTCCCACTCGATGGCGTCGGCCGGGGATGGGTTTTGTTGGCCCAGCATCGTGTTCGCCAGTGACGGGGACTCGATCGCCATCTCGTCGCGGGCGACCCGGGGACGCGTGCTGGGCCCGGTCCGCTACCTTGCCGAGGTCCATGCACGGGTCTCGGCCATGGAATTCGAGCGGGCCGTGGATGCATTTCTCACGCTCGTCTTGTCGCGCTTGCATGCGGAGGGTCATGGGCGGAGCGAGCTCTCGGAGATTTGGGGGCAGGTTGGCATGGAACGGCGCGACCCCGACCTCGCGGTGCGTCGCCGGCTGGAGGCTTTGTGTGGGTTTGACGCCGGGGAGGCACCCGAGTCCCTGGTGGACGCCATGGTCGGGGACCGTGGCGGGCTTGGCCGCGCCGCCATGGAGGAGGTTGCTGCCGAGGGGAGGCATTCCACCGGGGCCTTGCTGGACAGCATTCATGGCCTTGCTGAAACGGCGGACGGACCTGGGCATGGAGGATTCCGGGGGATCATGCCAAGGTTGAAGACGAGGCCGGAGATCCCGCCCGGGTTGAGGCCATGGCAAACGGCGGCCCGGTTCGCAAGGTCCGCGCGAGGGGAGTGGGGGCTGGGTGAAGGCCCCCTCACAAGCCATGCCATGGCGGACCTCCTGCACACCAGCCCGGCCTTGTTCGACGGCGGCACCCGAGGCACGACGCCGATGGCCCTTGGCCTCCGTGATGTCGGCGGGGGTCCGGTGACGTTGTACCTGAACCGTTCGCATCCCACCAGCCGCCGCTTCGCGGTCGGCAGGCTGATCGGCGACGTCCTCCTCCAGCCTGGCGACGGTCGGCTGATCCCCGCGACCAGCGCCAGGACCGCGAGGCAACAGTTCCAGCGGGCCTTCGCCCAGGAATTGCTGTGCCCCTTCAACGCGTTGATCCAGCGCGTTCCGTCCGGCCAGCCAGACGAGGACGACATCGCGGACGCCGCCGCCTACTTCGGCGTCTCGACGCGGCTTGTCGAGGCCACCCTCGTGAACCGGGGCGAACTGGACAGGGAGGCCCTCGACTGGACCCGCTGACTCGTCCGTCAGAAGTCCGCCGTGAGCCCGAGCGTGAAGGTGATGCCGCGGCGGTAGGAGCGGAACACGTAGCGCCCGCCGAAGTCCGTCTGGCTGGGGCCGAAGTCGGAGATGAAGAGGGTGCGGATGGTGGGGTCGAGGAGGTTTCGGGCGCCGAGCCGGAGCTTGAGGCGGCGTGCGATCCGCTGGGTGACGAAGAGGTCGAGCGTGTTGATCGGTTGCTCGTAGGCGTTGGGGGCGTTGGGGACGTCGAGGGTGAGGCGTTGCCCGGACCGGCTGAACACGACGGAGACGGAGGTGCCGATGCGGGGCTCGTCGAAGGAGAGGTCGGCGTTGAGGACGTACTCGGGCTGGTCGAACAGGGTCCGGTTGTAGGTGAGGACATCGACGCCATTGGGGCTGTAGGGGACGTCCACCTTGGAGTCGATGTAGGCGAAGTTGCCGCCGATCGTGAAGGGGTGGAGCAAGGGGTCGAGGATGTCGAGGCGGTGCCGGGCCTCCAGCTCGACGCCTCGGAGGGTCGCAGCGGGACGGTTGGTGAAGGAGACGATGTTGTTCTGCGGGTCGAGGTAGAAGCGCTCGATGGGGTCCGTCAGCTCCTTCTGGAACACGCCGAGCGAGACGAGCTCGCCCGGTCGTGGGAACCATTCGAGGCGCGCGTCGAAGTTCAGAATGGTGGTGCGTTGGAGGGCCGGGTTGCCGCGCACGACGAGGTCCTCCTCCACGTCGATCAACTCGACCGGGCCAAACTCGCGGTAGGTCGGGCGCGCGATGGTGCCGGACCCGTTGAGGCGCAGGTTGAGGTTGGAGGTGACGGTCACGAGGGCGCCGAGGGAGGGGAGGACGTCGTCGGCGTCCAGGCGGATGGTGTCCCGCGTGTCGCCGGGAATGCGGCTGAGCGCGAGCGGGGTGACGGCGAGGCGGGTGGTCTCGACGCGCGCGCCACCGATGAGGCGTAGCCGGGGGAGGAGGTACAGGTCGGTCATCCCGTAGAACGCCTGGATCACCTGGCGGCCGTCGTAGCCGTAAGGCCCGATGAAGCTGGAGTCGAAGAGAGGCTCGTCGAAGGCGAACCGGCGGCGGCCGCCGGGCGCGGCAACGTCCCTGAACCGGGGACCGCCCGAGAAGTCGAGGACGGAGTTGGCGTAGCCGGAGGGGTCCGTGGAGACGCCTTGCGGGACGAGGTAGGAGAAGCGGTATTCCGAAAGCTCGCGGGTGGAGCCGGAGGTGAAGAGGCCGCCCTTGAGCGCGCTTTCGAGGCCGTTGCCGGGCGTGAACGGAAGGGTGAGGTCGAGCTTGAAGTTGGCGTTCTGCTCGGCGGAGTCGCGGAAGAGCCGGGTGGGGAAGTTGACGTTGGGGAGGTCGGGGTTGCGGGCGTCGATGATGAACGACCCGTCCGGCTGGGGATCGAGGCGCATGGGGAACACGCGCAGGTCGGGCGTTTCCTCGCCGGTGGACGCGAGGGAGAGGAGCCAGTCGGCCTGGAGGCCGGCGGCATCCGGGAACAGGTGGTGGCCCTTGGCCTGGTGGTTTTCGAGGTAGCGCTGCTGCCATGAGGTGATGTTGAGGCGCGAGCGCGACGTCTCCACGGGGTTGAACTGGTCGAAGCCGAACACGCGCCCGTCCTGGATGGAATGGATGGCGGAGGCGGTCTGGTTGTGGATAAAGCTGTAGCCCACCTCATGGCCGGGATGCAGCTCGTAGGTGAGGGTGCCGACGGCGCCCCATTGGTAGTCCTGGATGGCGCGGTCCACGTTGAACTCCGAGAGCCGTTGCAGCGGGCCGCCGTCAAAGGTGTCGGTCTCGGAGTTGTAGCGGCCGCGGAAGGCGTTGTTCTCGAAGCGGGCGTTCTGGGCGTAGTTGAGGGAAGCGAACCACCCGATGCGATGGCCGAGGAGCCATGAGGTGTCGCCGGAAGCGATGGAGTAGTTCTGGTTGGGGCCGGGCGCGGACGGGGTGGGTGCGAAGGTGGTGGTCCTGAACGAGCGGAGGGCGTCGTCGTAGGCGGTGGCCTGTTCGAGGCGTCGGGCGCGGAGGTCGGGCTGGTTGGCGCGAAAGGCTCCGAAGGACTCGATCCGGAGGGGCTCGTACTGGTTGAGGATTTCCGGCGTGCCGGGCGTGGGTCGGTCGAGGATCGAGCGCGGGATCAGGACGGCGGCGGGCAGCTCGCGGGTGCCGTCGTCCATGGCCAGCCAGTCGCGCGAGCCGCCTGGGGAGGAGAGAAACTCGTCGTTGCCGGTGGAAAGGGTGTTGTAGCCCATGCCGGCCGAGACGGTGGTGAAGGCGCGGGCGGGGAAGGACTTGGTGACGATGTTGACGGCGCCGCCGGCGAAGCCGCCTTGCAGGTCCGGGGTGAACGTCTTGCTGACGACGACCCGGTCGATCATGGCGGACGGGATGAGGTCGAGCTGGGCGGCGCGGCGGCGAGGGTCCGCGGAGGGCAGCTCGGCGCCGTTGAGGGTGGAGACGTTGTAGCGGTCGTTGAGGCCGCGCACGACGACCTGCTTGTTCTCGGTGGCGACGACGCCGGTGATCTTGGTGACGACGGCCGAGGCGTCGCCCGCGCCGGTGCGGGTGATTTGCTCGGCGGAGACGGCCTCCTGGGTGGCGGCGGCGTTCCGGCGTTCCTCAAGGACGGACTCGATGGTGGAGGGCTTGGTCTTGGCCTCGGAGAAGGCCGAGTTGGCGGCGGGCGGGGGCACGACGGAGGACCGGGGCTGGGCGGTGCCGGTGCCGGAGGGGGAGCCGGGCTTGCCTTGGATGGGGTTGACGGGCTTGCTGCCGGGAGGACGTGCCGTGGCGGAGAAGCCGCCACCGCCGCGGGCGGCCGGGGCGTCGGGGTTCCCGACGTTGGCGGTGAGGGGAACGTTGGCGGGCGGGTTGTTGGGCTGGCTGGGCGGGGCCTCGGTGACCTCGTTGATGGGGGCCGGGGGCTTGGGGACGTCCTCCGGGGGCTTGGGCTTGGGCTTCTTCTTCTCCTCGGGCGGCTTGATGCCGGTGATCTTGTAGATCTGCTGCGGGATGAGGCCGGCGCGGTGCGCGAAATAGAAGATGGCGCCGATGGCGGCGACATGGACCGCGACGGAGATGGCGAGGCTGGTGCGGGCTTGGGCCTTGGACCGGGTCCGGGGCATGGCGAGGTGTGCGAGGGGGAAGGAGATGAAGGGCGCCGACGCGCGGCTACTCGCCGCCGGAGGCGGTGTCGGTGGCCATGCCGATCTTGGCGACGTTGGCGCGGGTGAGGATGTCGAGGACGGCGACGACCTTCTGGTAGTTGACCTGCTCGTCGCCGCGGACGACGACGGAGAGGTCGGGGTTGGCCTTGCGGAACTCGACGAGCTTGCGCTCGAGCTCCTTGAGGGTGATGGGCTCGGCGTTGAAGAAGACGTTGCCGTCGCTGTTCACGGACACGTTGTTGATGTCCTGCTTGCTTTGGTTGGCGGGAGGCTGCTGGGAGGCGGACGGCAGGTTGATGTCGATGTCGTTGGTGGTGGGCGCGGTGGTGATGATGAAGATGACGAGCAGGACGAAGGCAAGGTCGAGCAAGGGGGTGATGTTGAGCTCGCTGAGCGTGTGGTGAT
Source organism: uncultured Verrucomicrobiota bacterium (assembly GCA_903925515.1). Lineage (GTDB taxonomy): Bacteria > Verrucomicrobiota > Verrucomicrobiia > Limisphaerales > UBA9464 > UBA6176. Next base: position 6,777 of record CAIYFP010000353.1, on the reverse strand, counting down.
GGGACGCGGAATACTTCTTGCGGCCGCGTCGGCCGCCCCCGGCGGCGCTCATGCGGCGGCCGTCTCCTTGCGTGCATCGTCCCCTGCCTTCATCGACCGCAGCGCGTCGGCGATCTCGTCGGCCAGGGCGCGGTTGTCCACGTACTGGTGCTCGACGGCGGTGGTGACCTCGGAGTTGAAGTTGTCCAGCTCCTGCGTGAGCTGTCGGATGGCGGTGATCATGAGGTTGTAGGCGAACATGGCCGGGATGGCGACGAAGAGGCCCACGACCGTGGCGATGAGCGCGCCCGCCACGCCGGGTGCCATGGCCGTCAGGCTCGCCGAGGCGGCCTTGGCGATGCCGGAGAAGGTCTCCATGACGCCCCAGACGGTGCCGAGCAACCCGATGAACGGCCCGCCCGCGACGGCCGTGGTGAGGATGATCATGCCCTTTTCGAGGGCCATGGACTCGGCGGAGACGCCTCGTTCGAGGGCGACCTGGACGCTGGAGAAGGATTCCTGGCTGATGCGCGTCTCGCCCTTGGACCGGACGGGGTTGTTCTTGAGATGGTACTCCAGCTCCTCCATTCCCGTGGAATAGACCTCGAAGGCGGGCGCGCCGGAGAAGTCCTTGCCGGACCGGATCAACTCGAGGGGGTCCTTGGTGGCGCGGTAGGCTTGGTAGAACCTCCGGGACATCCCCTTGGCCTTCATGAGCTGGAGGCCCTTGGTGATGATGACGGTCCAGCTGATCATCGAGACGACGACAAGGGCCGAGATGGTGATCTTGCCCTCGAGGGTGGCCTTCTCGAAGGCGAACGTGAGGGCGTTGGCGAGCATCGGGGTCATGGTGGGCAGGAATGGGCTGGAAACAGGTGCGCGGCTCGTTGCTAGCGTCCGCCCGGCGCGTTGGTCGAGAGGAGCTGGGGCCCGAAGTCGGCCTTCTCGCCGAACGCCTCGACGCGCCCGGCGACGACCTTGACGGCGTACTCCTTCATGTCGCCCACGCCCTTGTTGAGGAGGTTGTAGGTGAGGTACTCGACGCCGCCATGGGCGGCGACCGCATGGGGGCGGCCGAGGGCGGAGACGACCTCCTCGCGGGTCATGCCGGGGCTGACGCGGTTGAGTCGGGCCGAGGACGCGGCGCAGCCGGCGAGGAGCGCGAGGGCGGGGATGCCGGACAGGAGAACGAGGCGAGCCGAACGATTCATCGCGGCCCACGCTGGGCACGATCGAAGGCGGGGATTGGTCTGTTTCGTGACGATTCCGTGACGTCCCCGGCGCCGCGGTCTTTGGGCGGAAGGGGCGTCCCTTGGTCTGGCCGTGAATGCCCCGGGGCTGGCCCCATCGTGGCCGGGGGCCGGCTTGGCGTCGTCAGGCGGCCGTGTCGGCGGCCCTTGCCCAGTCGGCGAGGGCGCGGTGGTCGGTCTTGCCGGTGCCGAGCTTGGGGATGTGCGGGATGCAGCGCAGGTCGCGCGGGATGGAGAGGTTGCCGAGCCCCTTGGACCGGAGGGCCTCGCGGACCTCGGCCATGGCGAGCTCGGGGCAGTTGGTGACGGCGACGAGGCGCTCGCCCTTGCTGGCGCACGGCAGGGCGACGACGGCGACCTCGCATTTGCGGCCATGCTGGGGGAAGGCGCCGTCGAGGGCCTCCTCGATGGCGCCGAGGCTGACCATCTCGCCGGAGACCTTGGCGAAGCGCTTGAGGCGGCCGAGGAGGAAGACGAACCCGTCGTCATCGACCTTGGCGATGTCGCCGGTGTCGTACCAGCCGCCGAGCGCCTTGAAGCGGGCGTTGGCCTCGGGGTTGAGGTAGCCCTTCATGACGTTGTCGCCGCGAACGAGGAGGCGACCGCCCTCGTGCACGCCCTCGACCGGGTCGAGCCGCCACTCGATGCCGGGCAGGAACCGGCCCACGGAGCCTTGGCGCGGCTCGACGCGGGAATTGACGCACAAGACCGGGGAACACTCGGTGGCGCCATAGCCTTCGAGGATTCGGACCCCGTGTTGGCGCGCGTAGGTGTTGAGGGTGGATTCCTGGAGCTTCTCCGCGCCCGCCACGAGGTAGCGGACGGAGCGGAAGTCGTACGGGTGGGCCCGGCGGGCGTAGCCGTTGAGGAACGTGTTGGTGCCCACGAGCACGGTGCAGTACTTGTCGTACACGAGCTCCGGCACGACGCGGTAGTGAAGCGGCGACGGGTACAGGAAGACATACTCGCCTCGCACGAGGGGGAAGAGCGTGCACGTGGTGAGCCCGAAGCTGTGGAACAACGGCATGGCGTTGAAGAACCGCTCGTCGTCGGTCACGTCGAGGTGGGCGGTGATCTGCCGGATGTTCGCCATGAGGTTGTGGTGCGTGAGCTCCACGCCCTTGGGCACGCCCTCGGAGCCCGACGTGAACAACACCACCGCCGTCTGGCCTGGTGGCGCCTTGAGCCCGCGCCACCGCCCCCCGCAGCGGGCCGTGTTCGCCGCAAGGCGGGCGAGCTTGAACCAGCCGGGCACGCCTGCCCCCACGTCCTCAAGGTACGTCACCGCCACGTCCGAACGCGCGAGCCCCGAAAGGTCGATCTTGGCCTTCTCAAGGAACGCCCTCGACGTGACCAGCGCCCGGCACCCGGCGAGCTCAAGGCACGCGCGCATCACGGGCACGCCCGAGGAGAAGTTGAGGATGGCGGGCACGCGCCCGATCGCGAGGAGGGCAAGGAGCGCCACCGGCGTGGCGTTGACGTTGGGCAGGAGCACGGCGACGCGGCCGCCGGCCGGGGTGTCGTCCAGCAGCTTGCCGAGCCGGTCCGCGAGCACGTCGATGCCCGTCATGAGCCTCCGGTACGTGAGCGGTTGCTGGCGGATGTCCTCCAGCACGGGCTTGCGGGGGAGCGCCGATGCCGTCTCGGCGATGGCGGCCACGACGTGCGTGGGTCCGAGCGCCATGTCGGCATCGTATTGTTGCCGCACCATCTGGTCGCGGATCCATGCCGTGGCCCGGCGGCGCGCGGCGGCGGCGGGCAACCCATGGAAGCGGGGCGGGACCAGCGCCGGGGTGAAGTGCGCGGTCACCCTTGGGAACCACTTCGTCCAGCCCTTGTGCCTCACGAACGGGGCGCGCGCGGCGCCCCTCAGGTGGCACAGCACCACGCGTGCCTCCGTGCGGTGCAGCAGGAACCCCGTGCCGTCATAGACCTTCATCAACGCCCCGGTCAGCGAGATGCGTCCCTCCGCGAACAACACCAGCCGGCCGCCCCTCGCAAGGAACTCCGCCATCCGCTTCACCGCGTACGGCGACGCCGCGTCCACCGGGAACGTCCGCCGGTTCACCATGATCTTCCGGTGGAACCACGAGGCCTCCGACGTCGTCGCGCTCGTGACGAACTTCCAGTCGTCGTCCAGCAACGCGTACAGGAACGCCCAGTCGAACCACGACACATGGTTCGGCACCAGCAACACCGGCCCCTTCGTCGCCAGCGCCCCCGTGTCGTAAGCACGGAACCTGAACCAGATCCTCAGCACCACCCGAAACAACGCCCTCATGATCTCGATTGAAAAGGTTCCCGGTCGTCCCCCGCGCGCGCCGGGATCCGCAGGGCCATCAACGACAGCCCCACCAGCCCCGCCAGCACGAAGAAGAACTGCCCGGCGCTCACCGGCAGCGAGAACCACTCGCCCGCGTGCACGCACAACCCGACCAGCCCGCCCGCCAGCAGCATCCCCACGTTGTCGCACAGGTTCTGCACCGCGATCGTCTTTCCCATCCGGTCCGGGGGCGTCTCCGCCTGCAACGCCGCGTTCAACGGGATGAGGAACAACCCCGCCGCCGCGCCCGCCCCGGCCAGCAACGCGATCACCCACGGGAACCACGTGATGCCCGCCGCCGCGACCCCCGCGCGCAACGTCGGGACGAACTCCACGAGCCCCACCGCCACCAGCGTCGCCACCAGCAGCACGCCGTACGAGCGCGTCCTCCGCAGGTCCCCGACCCGGTGCCATTGCCCGGCGAGGATGGACCCGGCCATGACCCCCACGGACAGCCACAGGCCGAGCAACGACACCTCCGTGTTGTTCCTCAGCCCCAGCACGCCCAGCCCCCATGCCTGGAAGTTGATCTTCATCGCCGCACCGCAGACCCAGAACAACGCCGTGCCCAGCAACACGCGCCCGACCCGCCGGTGCGACGCAAGGTCCATGGTGTGGCGAAGAAACTCCCCGACGCTCGCCCCCAGCCGCACCGAGGGCGTGCAGGGCGTCGCCTGCATCCCGAGGTTCAGCAGCAGCCCCGCCCCAAACACCGCCATCAACACCGCGTAGCATGCCGGCACGCTCAGCCGGTCGATCATGACCGAGCCGCCGATCGCCCCCGTGATGATCGCCAGCAACGTCAGCAGCTCCACGGTCCCGTTCGCCTTCACCAGCCGTTCCGCCGGGAGGATCTCGGGCAGGATCCCGTACTTCGCCGGCCCGTAGAAGCACGCCCCAATCCCCACCACGAGGTAACCCGGCGCCTGCCATGCGTACCCGTGCCAGATGCTGAGCCCGCAGATCGCCGTGCCCAGCACCTTGATCGCGTTGCCCCCCACCAGCCATGTCGTCTTCGCGAACCGGTCGTTGAGGTACCCCGCCAACGGCGCCAGCAGCACGTAGGGCACGAACAGGAGGCTCGTGTACAACGCCCCGCGCCCGCGCAACACCTCCTCCGAAATCTCGCCGGACCGCTGCAACGTCGTCAGTTGCCCCAGGATGACCGCGAGGATCGCGTTGTCCCCGAACGCGCCAAGGAATTGCCCGGCCAGGAGCAACGGATAGTTCCGGAGCCCGCGTGTGTTCATGTCGGCTGAAAGACCAAGGCGCCGACGCTGGCCCGAACCCGGGCGGATGCAAGCTTGCATGCCCACGTCATACTCCCGGCCATGCGTGGCGCGTGAATCGAAAGCACCGATGAACCGGCGTGGCGGGTCGATGCCGGGCGGCCGCGCCCGGGCTCTTGCTGGCGTTCGCGTCGTCCAACCGTTCCTTGGCATCGGCCCGGCGTTGGGCACAACCTTCGACGCATGAATCCCATGTCTCGCAGGTCCCTGCTCAAGGGCCTTGCCGCGCTTTCCGCATGCCATGGCTCGAGGTTGCTGGGCGCGGCGTCCGCACACGCCGTGCGGTTGCCGAGGGCCACGCCCGAACGTCAAGGGGTGTCCTCGGCCGGGCTGCTTTCGCTCGTGGACGCGCTGGACCGCCTTGAGCATGTCCATGGATTGATGGTCCTTCGCCATGGCCATGTGCTCGCCGAGGGATGGTGGGCGCCCTACGACGCCGCGACGCCGCACGAGCTCTATTCTCTGAGCAAGAGCTTCACCTCCACGGCCGTCGGACTTGCCGTCGCGGACGGGAAGCTCTCGGTGGACGACCCGGTCCTGAAGCATTTCCCGGAGGAGGCCCCGGGCGAGGCGTCCCCCAACCTCAAGGCGATGCGGGTGCGGGACCTGTTGACGATGAGCACGGGGCACCATGCGGAGCCGCCGGTCACGCCGGACACGATGACGGCGCGCTCGTTCCTTGCGGCGCCGGTCGCTTCCAAGCCGGGCAGCCACTTCCTCTACAACACGCCGGCCACGTTCATGCAGTCGGCGCTCGTCCAGAGGGTCACGGGCAAGACGGTGCACGAATACCTGAAGGGCCGGTTGCTGGGGCCGCTGGGGATCGAGGGCTCGACATGGGATGCCAACGCCGAGGGCGTGAGCCTCGGCGGCTACGGGCTGCGAATGCGCACCGAGGACGTGGCGCGGTTCGGCCAGTTGCTGCTGCGCGGCGGGCGGGCGCCTTCCGGCAAGTCCATCGTGCCCGCCCCATGGGTCGCTGCGGCGTCGGCCCGGCAGGTGTCCAACGGAAGCAACCCGCGCAGCGACTGGGAGCAGGGCTACGGCTACCAGTTCTGGCGCTGCCGGCATGGGGCCTACCGGGGCGACGGCGCGTTTGGCCAGTTCTGCATCGTGCTGCCGTCGCAGGACATGGTGGTGGCCGTGACGGCGGGGCTCGGGGACATGCAGGCGGTGCTCGACCGGGTATGGGAAAACGTGCTGCCGGCCGTGGGACGCGACGGGCGCAAGGCGCGGCAGGCGTTGGGTGAACGGCTGGACGCGCTGTCCATCAAGACGGTCCATGGCGCGCGCACCAGCCCGCGCGCGGCGTCCATCATGGGCAGGACGTTCAAGCTCGCGCCGAACGTCGCCGGCTGGGAGTCGGTTCGGCTGGACGAGCGGCCGGGGGGCGGCTGGGAGCTGGCATGGACTGCACAGGGCAAGGCGACGCGCCTTCCATGCGGGCATGGCCGGTGGGGGAAGGGCGAGGGCGTGCTGGGATTGCCCGCACGGGGCGGGCTGGGCCCGTTGGGACGCGAGCCCATGGCCGCCAGCGGCGCATGGACCTCGGACGACACGTTCGCGGCGTCGGTGCACGTGTGCAGCACGCCGTTCCGTGCGCGGCTCACGCTTCGCGCCGAGGGCAGCGGGCTTGCGGTGGAAGCAAGATTGCCGTTGGGTTTCGGGGCGCAGGGTCCGGTCGTGATGCGGTCCGAGGGGTGAACCCCGGGGGTGATGGGGTGTTCAAGGAGCGCATGGGACGGAATTCATGATGGGGCACGGCATGGAGGATCAAGGAGGCGTGCGGTTTCGGTGCAAGGTCGTTGGCTGGCATGGCGTGCCGTGGGCATGGGCACGTTGCGGGATCGGGCTTGGGATCCTGCTCCGGGTGGCCATGGCCGGGGAGTGGCGGGATCCGGTCTCGGAAAACCTCGTGACATGGCACGGCATGGAG
>CAIYFP010000352.1 GCA_903925515.1 uncultured Verrucomicrobiota bacterium | reverse complement strand
GTACTGGTGGTAGAACTCGTGCTGGACGAGGTTGGTGAGGCGGCCGAACTCGGGGATGAACTTGCCGAGGCACCCGACCTCGTGCATGGCGCGGACGTGGGGTGCGACGTTGCCGCGTTGGTTGAGGATTTCGAGGAAGACGACGTGGTTGTGGCGGTCGGAGAGGAAGCGGCGGTCGAGGAGCGCGACCTGCTGGCGCATGAGCTGAGCGAGGTCCGGGTGGAGGGAGAGGCCGCGTTGCTGGCAGTGGAGGAAAGCCCGGAGGAAGCGGGTGGGGTCGTCGCGCAGGACGGAGCGGGAGGCGGGCGAGAGCTGGCCATGGGCGGCGAGGAAGCCGTCGAAGGCCGTGCCGCGGGGGCGGCGTGGCGGGCGCTTGGCATGGCGTGAGGGGACGAGGGCCAGGCGTTGCTCGAGGGTACGGGTGATGAGGAAGATGTTTCGGGCGTGGGTGTAGTAGTCGCGCATGAAGTGCTCGACGCGGGCGCGAGGGGAGCGTTCGTCGTAGCCGAGGCCCGAGGCGACGGCGGGCTTGACGTTGGCGGCGAGGACCTCGAGCGGGCGGTTGGCGACGTGGTGGAGCTCGTTGCGGGTGCGGAGGAGGAAGTCGTAGGCGGCGTCGAGTTGGCGGCGCTCGGCGGGGCCGAGGAAGTCGTGGTCCTGGAGGTCCTTGAGGGTGCGGGTGCCCTTGTGGAAGAAGGCCATCCAGAGGAGGTTCTGGAAGTCGCGGAGGCCGCCGACGCCGTTCTTGACGTTGGGTTCCTGGAGGGCCGGGGAGTTGCCGTGCTTGAGGCGGCGGGCGCGTTGGTCCTGGAGTCGCTGCTGGATGTACTCGTTCGCGTGGCCCTTGACGCATTCCTTGCGGAAGCGGGACTCGAACTCGCGGAAGAGGCCTTCGTCGCCGGCGACGAGGCGGGCCTCGAGGAGGGAGGTCTTGATTTGCATGTCGCGGTTGGCCTCGCGGATGCAGTCCTCGACGGTGCGGGTGACGTTGCCCAGCTTGAGGCCGAGGTCCCAGAGGGGATAGAGGAGGCCGCTGACGCAGTCGCCGAGGCGCTTGCTTGGGGAGGCCGGCGTGGCGGCCATCTCGTCGTGCAGGAACATGAGGTCGAGGTCCGACATGGGGCACAGCTCGCCGCGTCCGAAGCCGCCATGGGCGACGAGGGCCATCCGTGGGGCGTCCTTGCTGGAGGGGTAGAGCCGGAGCATGGCGTCCCAGAGGTGGCGCAGGAGGAGGTCCATGACCAGGGAGCGGGCGTGGCAGGTCTCGATGCCGCCGCCGCCGGACCGATGGAACATGCGGAGCCTGAGGGACTCGACCTTGAGGTATCGGCGGTACCTTGGGACCTCGTCGGACGGGCGACTCAACGGAGGGAGCACGAGGCGTGACCTTGCGTGTTCCTCGATCTTGGCACGGAGCGCGTTCAACGGGCGGAGGATGGGGCAGGAGTGGGGCCGGATGGAACATCGCATTGGGAGGGGATGGCGCGGGGTCATGGGCGGGGCGAGGTCCAAGAATTCGTTTGCACGCGGCCGCCCCCTCTCCATCTTGGGACCCGTCGCCCGCATGATGGCCTTCCAGGCCAGCCATGGGTTTCCTGACTACTCCCGCCGGAGAACACCTTGGAGATCATTCCTCGAAGGTTCGTCGTGCGTCCTACGTCATGAGGCCGGGTGCTGAGGCGACTCACAGCATCGATTTCCTTTTCTCATGCCACGTCCCCCGAAAGATCCCGCCGCGCCGCGCAAGCCGCGCGCGGCCCGAAGCAAGGTTGCACCCGAGGCCGCCCCCGTGGGAGCGGCCGCGCCGACCCCGGCCGCCGCCGTGGACGAGGCGCGCGCGGAGTCGTCATCGGATGCGCGTGCCGGGGTGGCGGCGTCGGCGGTGGCGATGGCGGTGGCCCCGGCCGTGCCGCCGGCGGAACCCGACGTGGTGGTGACCGGGGTGGAGGAGGAGCCGCTGGTTTTGAAGTCGGTGCCGCGTCCGCGGGAGCGGATGGAGAACCCGAACGAGGACACGCCGGCGCCGCCCTTGCCG
>CAIYFP010000351.1 GCA_903925515.1 uncultured Verrucomicrobiota bacterium | reverse complement strand
TCGTGGGACACGAAAATCCCTCGCGGCGAAACACCAGCCATTTGTGAGATACGACGCTAGCGGGCGACACTCCGCCCGTGCGGGCGACTCGACCCGGGGGCCCGGGGGGCGCACGGGGCCCGGGACCTCGTCTTCCTTGCTCCCGTCCGGCGCGTCGATAGCGTGCCAATCATGCGCCGTCTCGTTGCCGACCTCCTGCTGTTGACTGGCCTCGTCGCCGGGGCGTGCCGCGTCGCGGCCGAGGTCCTCGTCGCCCTGGGCGAGCCGTGGCGATTCACCAACGCGCCGTCCATCCCGTCGAACGCGGCATGGGTTTCCCCCACGTTCGACGACGCGCCATGGCCCTCGGCGCCATCCGGATTTGGCTCCTCCCAGTACGGCGAGCAAACGTCCTTCGCGAACGCCCCGGGTGACTGGCGCACCGTCCTCTTCCGAAAGGCCTTTGTCGCCACCAACGCCCCCGGAACCGGAACGCTCGTCCTGCGCATCGACTGGCGTGACGGGCTCGTGGCCTTCCTCAACGGCCGCGAAATCACGCGGCGCGGCCTGCCCGGCGCCCCGGGTTCCCCGGTGTCGTTCGACACCATGCCCGCGTCGCGTTTCAACGGGTCCGCCGAGGACATCCGCATCGGCCCCGCGCGGGACTGGCTGGTGCAGGGAACCAACGTGCTCGCGTTCCAGGTTCACTCGGACTCGGACTTCGAGCGCCCGGTGCTCGTGCCGGAGCTCGTCGTGGACCTTCTGCGCGAGCCCTACCTCCAGGTGTCGGGCAGCAACCAAATGACCCTGTCATGGCGCCTTGCGGACCCCGTTCCCGCGCGCGTCGTGCTCGCGGCCGAGGACGGCCCGGAGCAGGTCGTCGCCCTCGCGGCGGCCGAGTCGCAGTCTGCCGTCCTGCCCGGCCTTGTCCCCGGCAAGACGCATCGCTACAGCCTGGTTGCCGTTCCGCCCGGCCAACCGCCGGTCGCGGTCGCCTCCGGCTCCTTCCGCGCCCTTCCGCCCGGCGGACGCGCCCGGCTCGCCCTTCTCGGCGACTCCGGCTCCGGCCTTGCCGGGCAGTTCGCCGTCGCGCGCGCGCTCGCACGCGAGGATGCCGACGTTGTCCTTCACGCCGGGGACGTGATCTACCCGGGTTTCGCGCAAGGGCTCACGGACACGCGACTCTTCAGCGTGTACCGGTGCCAGATGGCCCGCGTCCCGTTCATGTTCGCATGGGGCAACCACGACCTTTACTACGGCGCCGGCCCCATGCGCTCCGTCATTCGCCCGCCCCTCAACAACACCCCCGCCGAGGACCACAAGGGGGCCGGCACATTCCCCGAGTCCTACTACTCCTTTGACGTGGGCCCCGTCCATGTCGTCGTCCTCTACCAACCCGTCCTCAGCCAGTACGCCTTCACCAACGGGTCCCCCCAGCACCGATGGCTCGATGCCGACCTCGCCGCCACCGTGCGCCCATGGAAGGTCGTCGTCGCCCACCATCCCGTGGCCACCTCCGGGGGCCATCGGTTCACGGACTACAACGCCAACGGCCGCCCCGACTGGGAGGAGTTCTCCGAGGTCCTTCTCCCCATGGCTCGCCAGCACGGCGTCCAGTTCTTCCTTTCCGGCCATGACCACGTCTTCGAGCGGTTCCTCCCTCGCGACGGCCTCAACGTCGTCGTCTCCGGCGGCGGCGGCACCCACCTTTACTGGCTTCGGGGATTCCTGCCGGACTCCGCCCAGTTCGCCATCACCCACCATCACCTTCGGCTCACCTTTGACGAGGCCGAGGCGGACGTGCGGGCAATCCTGCCCGACGGCACGGAGCTCGACGGGTTCGGCGTCCGGCGCCTCCCCTTCGCCGGGGATGCGGCCGCCGCGCGGGGCACGCCCGTGGTCGAGGACGGCCCCGCCACCAACGGCGACGGGAACCGGACCGGCCAGCTCTTCGAGTTCGGTGCCGCGCAACCCATCCCGGCCGTCGCCGGGCCAAGGGCCAACCTTGGCCGCCTGCGAGTTCTGCTCGACGACACCCACCTCCACCTTGGCATGGAGCGCATGATCCTGCCGCCCGACCATGACGCCTGCCTGTTCGTCGGGTTTCCCGGCGCACCCGGCGTGGCTTCGTTGGCCGGGCTTGGCAACGGGATTCCCGATCCGGCGGGCGAGGCCGTGGACGCCCTCGACGCCATGGAAAACCTCGCCTTCAAGGACTTCGCCCCCGCCCTGGCACTCGTCGCAGGCGACGAGTTCGCCGATGGCACCCAACGCGCCTTCAGGCGTCCCGGCCATGCCGTGGGCCATGGGCAGGGCGTGTTCCGCCTTGCGCCCGGCCTGCCGTCCGTGCCCGGCGCAAGGCTCCAGCAATTCCATCGGTCGCCCCAGGACAACGCCTTTCATCCCGAGCAAAACGCGGACTTCGTCGAGGCCTCCATCCCCCGGGCCGAGTTGCCGACGATCGTGCCGGGCGGCTTCATCCTCGTCGCCGCCATCGCGGCCGGTCCCGCTGACCCCGTCCGCCAAACCCGATTCATCGACCCCGGCTGGATCGGCGCACGGCTCGCGTCGGACGGCCATGGCCCCGCGCTTCTCGAACCCGTGCGGGTCCGCATTCCACCCGAGGGCGACGCCGACGCCGACGGCCTGCCCGACGCATGGGAGGCCAGACATCACTTGTCGTCAGCAAGCGGCGACGGGGCCGACGGCCCGGACGGCGACCCCGACGACGACGGCTTTCCAAACCGCACGGAATGGGCCGTGGGCGCGAGCCCCCGTTCCTCGGGCGAGCCCGTCTTCCGCGTCCATCCCGAGCTGCCCGCGCAGGGCGCGATCCGCCTTCGTTGGCCTGCGCCGTCCGGGACGATCGACCTCCAGCAAGCCACCTCCGTCCATGGCCCATGGCAAAGCGTCGAGGGCTTCCCGAGGCCCGGTATCGGCCCGGTGGACGAGGCCACCCTGCCCATCGCCAGCGAGGCCCTCTGGTTCCGTCTCCGGCGCCCGTGACGCGCTCCCATGGCTGGCGGGGACATGCAGGACAAGCCCCGTGTTCCCTGGGCCCGACGGGGACGACATCAGGGGGCCAAGACCCGGGGACGCACGGCTGCCTCGTCTCCACCCTCGCGCCGCGGCCATCGCCTCGGCTATCCCATGTCCCCGTGAAAGGCGCCGATCCTCACGTTTCCCTGCCGCCGGGCATCCGACGGTGGCACGCCTTCAACCCCGCGATCCGCGCCGACTGGTCTTGCCATGCCATCCAGGCACGCGACGGACGCTGGATCCTGTTCGACCCCTTCGACGGCCCCTCCGGCCTCGGTTGGGAGTCGCAATCCGACGGAGTCGTCGGCGCCATCATCGCCACCAACGGCAACCATGAACGCGCGGCGACCGCATGGATGAGCCAT
>CAIYFP010000350.1 GCA_903925515.1 uncultured Verrucomicrobiota bacterium | reverse complement strand
GACGCCGATGCAGTTCAACGACCTGTACTGCCTTGCGCGGCCGGAGGTGCACACGTTGTCGCTGGGCGCGGCACGGCCATCGGACTTTGACGAGCACGTCGCGGCGCTGGAGCACTACGAGCGCGCGGGGGCGGTGGTGGAGCCGGTGGAAAGGAGGCTGCGCGAGAGGCTGGAGGAGGTGCACGGGGCGGACTGGTGCCGCCGTTGGTGGGCGGGATTGCCGGAATACTTCGACGTGCCGGGCGAGGTCAACGTGGTCGAGATCCTCCGCATCTGGACGTATGCGAAGGCGTTGGGGCTCACGGATTGGGCGAAGTTCCGGTACAACATGCTCGGGAACGCGGACCATTGGTTCCCGGGCGAGCACGTGGGCCGGATGGACGAGGGACTGATGGAGGTGCCGCTGCAAGGCAGCCCGTTCGCGGGGAGCATCCCGGGCATCCTGCGGGAGGCGCACGGGCTGTATCATGACGCCCCGGTGCAACGTTTAAGCCAGACGTGAACCGGTCCGCGCGAGATCCGGAGGGACGTTCGGGCGCGCATGGCGGGACAGGCCCGGGGAACTAGTTGCGGTAGGTGATGCGCGCCTTGCCGAGGTCGTACGGCGACATCTCGACCTGGACGCGGTCGCCGACGGAGATGCGGATGAAGTTCTTGCGCATCTTGCCGGAGATATGGGCCAGCACGATGTGGCCATTGGGGAGCTCAACACGGAACATGGTGCCCGGCAGCACCTGCGTGACGGTCCCGGTGACCTGGATCGGTTCCTCTTTCGTGGTCATGCAACGACTAGCAAAGGCCCGGGAACGTTGGTCTTTCCCAAGGGCGGGCCATGATGAGATTCGAGTTGCCCTAGGCAAGGCCGTTTTTGGGCGGTCCGGCCGCCGGGGGCGCGGTGGATGGCCGGGACGCGCCGGCGCGTCAGGTTTCCTTGCGGGCCGAGGGCGTGGGCTCGGTCACCGCGGCCTGCTTCCGTGCATACGGGGAATGGAGGTTCCAATAGATGCCGCAGAGGGGCCGGGGGCCGTCGGTCTGGCTTAGGATGACGGTGATGTGACGATCGAGGGCGATGCCGTGGCGGAGGTTGGGGCCACGGGTTTCGAAGGCCCGGATCGCCTTCTCCACAAGGGAAAGCAGGGTGGACTCGCACTCGTCCGGCAGCTTCTCGAGGCAAACCACATGCCGGTCGTAGCTGGCCATGGCCAAATGCAACTCGTCCTTGAACGTCTCCACCGTCAGGTCCACGGGCGGCAGACTACGCAGGGCCTCGTCCAAGTAAAGCAGGGGTTCCCCCGGTGCGTTTGGACGGTGGCCGGCCCGGAATGTTTGAGATTCGTGGAGAAGGCTTGAATGCAGGGACGCGCGCCAGATGCTGCGGCACGTGAGACGCTTCTACGAGGCATGCGTGCGGCCCCTCTTGTTCCGGATGGAGTCCGAGAAGGTCCATGACCTGACGTTGCGGGGGTTGGCTGCGGTGTCGGGGCATGAGGGCTTGTGCGGGGCCTTGGCCGGGTGGATGGACGTCCCGGCGCTGCCGGTGCGGTCCATGGGGCTGGAGTTTCCAAACCCGCTGGGCTTGGCGGCCGGCATGGACAAGGGGGCGGTGGCGGTGCCGGTGTGGCGGTCGCTCGGCTTCGGCTTTTCCGAGCTGGGCGGGGTGACATGGATGGCGCAGCCAGGGAATCCGCGCCCGCGAATGTTCCGGGTGCCCGGGGACGGCGCGTTGCTGAACCGGATGGGCTTCAACAATCCTGGCGCACACGTGATGGCCTCGCGGTTGGAAGCATGGCGCCGGCGCGGCCGTTGGCCGTCCCATCCGGTCGGGGTGAACCTTGGCAAGTCGAAGTCCACGCCGTTGGGCGAGGCAGCCGCGGACTACGCGGGGTCGTTCCGGTTGCTCCGGCGTTGGGCGGACTTCTTCGTGGTCAACGTAAGTTCCCCCAACACTCCCAACCTTCGCCAACTCCAGGACCGCGCGGCCTTGGACGAGATCCTCGCACGGTTGCAGGAGGAGAACGACGGGACCCGGGGGGTGCCTGTCCGGCCCATCCTCGTCAAGGTGGCGCCGGACCTTTCATGGGACGCCTTGGACGACGTGCTGTCGCTTGTGAAGCCGCGTCGGCTCGCGGGCATCGTGGCGACCAACACCACCGTGGGACGGCCCGAGGCCGGGAGCGGCGCGGGGCGCTCCGTCTATCGCGAGGCGGGCGGATTGAGCGGCCGGCCCCTCAGGCAACGGAGCACGGAGGTCGTCCGGCATCTGTTCCGCCAATCGAAGGGCAGCATCCCGATCATCGGCGTCGGCGGCATCTTCGACGCGGCGGACGCATGGGAGAAGGTCTGCGCGGGGGCCACCCTCGTGCAGGCCTACTCGGGCATGGTGTACCGGGGACCGGGATTCGCGAGGGAGGTGGTTGCCGGATTGAAGGAAAGGCTCGGGACGGGCCGATGGGAGGACGCGGTGGGCAGCGAGGCGTGAGTCGGCGTGCGGCGCCGGGTGATTCAGGACGGGAAGTTCGGGGCGGCGGTCTTGAGCCGCGCCGCAAGCGCCTCGCGAACCGGGGCCGGCACGAACGCCGAGACGTCGCCCCCGAGCCGGGCGATTTCCTTCACGAGGCGCGAGCTGAGGAAGGAATAGGTGTCCTTGGGCATGAGGAAGATGGTTTCCACGGACTCGTTGAGCTTGCGGTTCATGAGGGCGAGCTGGAACTCGAACTCGAAGTCCGACACGGCGCGAAGGCCCCGGACCACCGCGCACCCGCCCTGCTTGGCGACGTAGTCCACGAGCAGGCCATCGAAGTGATCCACCGAGACGCCGGGCAGGCCGTGGGAAGCGAGGGAGGCGGCGAGGAGCCCGACGCGTTCGTCGGTGGAGAAGAGGGGCGACTTGGCCGCGTTATTGGCGACGGCCACGACGACGCGGTCGAACAACTTGGCGGCCCGTTGGATGACGTCGAGGTGCCCGTTGGTGAGGGGATCGAAGCTTCCCGGGTAGATGGCCGTGCGCACCCCGGTGGATTAGCAAGGAAACCGTGGTGGCGAAAGGGGCGGTTTGGCCCGTGACGAGGGTGGTCATGGGGAAGGGATGACCCGATTGCCGGACGGCACGTTTGTTGGAATCCATCGACGCCTTGTGGGAAATGGCCGCGAGACGGGGCGAACATGGGCTCTTTTTCGGTGCAAGGGATTGGCGGCCGTGGCGAAGTGGGGCCATGCGCGTCCCCGTCAAGCTTGCCCCGAGGAGGGGGTTCACGTTGATCGAACTGCTGGTGGTCATTGCAATCATCGCGATTTTGGCGGGGATGTTGTTGCCAGCGTTGGCGGGCGCGAAGGCCCAGGCGATCCGGGCGAAGTGCCTCAACAACCAGCGCCAGATCGGCTTGGCGGGCACGTTGTACTCGACGGACCACGGCGAGGGCCTGGTGACGAACGGGGAGGTCGATTCCGCCTCCGTCGGCGGGCCCAAGCTCTGGGTGTTGGGCGGCTACCACAACTTCGGGCCGTCGTTCACGAACGCGTTGTTCCTCACGGACCGCCGGAACGCGGCGTTCGCGCCCTATATCTCGTCCAAGGAGACCTACAAATGTCCGGGCGACAAGACGACCTTCATGGTGTCGCGCGGGCGTCCGGTGCCGACCGTGCGCAGCTACTCGATGAACCTGTACCTTGGGCCGAACGCGGACATGCAATCCCGGCTGTCGTCGCGGTACCGCGTGTACAGGAAGACGGGGGACGTGGTGAGCCCCTCCACGATGTTCCAGACGATGGACTTGTCGCCGCAGAGCCTTTGCACGCCGGCGTTCATTGTCCTGATGCCCGGCAATTCCAGCGACCAGTTCTTCCACCTGCCTGCCATCCATCACAACAACGGCGGGGTGGTGGGGTTCGTGGATGGCCATGCGGAGGCGCACCGCTGGCTCGACGCGCGAACGTTCCGGAAGGCGAGCCTCGGGCAGCGCATCGACCACAACCTCCAGGTCCCCAACAGCAGGGACCTGAAGTGGATCCAGGAACGAACCACCGTCCTGAAGTGAGCGTTGGGAACGGCGTCCCCGCGCGGGAACTCGTTGCGTCTTCGCACGCCCAAGCCACGGCTTCGCGCGGGGCGATTCCGTGACCCGTGAGGCGGCTCGTGCCCCCCCCTGCGGCGACCGGGCGGGGTCCACGAAAAAGCGCGGGGACCCGAGGGTCCCCGCGCCCTGCCTCCGTGCCATGAAGGCACGCGAGAGGGTCCGTCCTACTTCAGCGGGACGGTCGCGATCGTCTGGAGGATCCGGCTGGCGATCTTGTAGGGGTCGGCCTGGGAGTTCGGGCGGCGGTCTTCGAGGTACCCCTTGTAGCCGTTGTTGACGAAGCTATGGGGCACGCGGATGGATGCGCCGCGATTGGCCACGCCGTAGTTGAACTTGTCGATGGACTGCGTCTCGTGCAGGCCGGTGAGGCGGAGGTGGTTGTCCGGGCCGTACACGGCGATGTGCTCGTTCTTGTACGTGTCGAAGGCGGCCATGAGCGCCTCGAAGTATTCCTTGCCGCCGACCTCGCGCAGGTGGGTGGTGGAGAAGTTGGAGTGCATGCCGGAGCCGTTCCAGTCCACGTCCTTGCCGAGGGGCTTGCAGTGCCAGTTCACGTCCACGCAGTACTTCTCGCACAGGCGCATCATGAGGTAGCGGGCGACCCAGACCTGGTCGGCGGCGGAGCGGGAGCCCTTCCCAAAGATCTGGAACTCCCACTGGCCCTTGGCGACCTCGGCGTTGATGCCCTCATGGTTGATGCCGGCCGCGAGGCACAGGTCGAGGTGTTCCTCGACGATCTGGCGGGCGATGTTGCCCACCGCCTTGTAGCCGACGCCCGTGTAGTACTCGCCCTGCGGGTAGGGGAAGCCGCCGCCCTTTGGGAAGCCCAAGGGCACGCCGTCCTGGTAGAGGAAATACTCCTGCTCGAACCCAAACCATGCGCCGGGATCGTCCAGGATGGTCGCCCGGCTGTTGCTGGGATGGGGCGTGGTGCCATCCGGCATCATGACCTCGCACATGACGAGCACGCCGTGGGTTCGCGTTGCGTCGGGGAACACGGCCACGGGCTTGAGGAGGCAATCCGAGCTGCGCCCCTCCGCTTGGCGGGTGGAGCTGCCGTCGAAGCCCCAGACCGGCAATTGTTCGAGGGTGGGGAAGGCGTCGAACGCCTTGATTTGCGTCTTGCTGCGGAGGTTGGGAGTCGGCTCATAGCCGTCGAGCCAGATGTATTCGAGCTTGTACTTCGCCATAACGATCTCTCTTTGTCGGATTGCGTCTCTTGTTGTTGCACCCGGGTGACCCGGGCCACCTGATTTTGCCGGGGATGCACGAAGGGTGCCACCGTTTGCGCGAATCGCGAATCCCCCCCTTTTTTGCGCGCAGGGCCGTCCGGGCGATCAAAACCATGCTTTCGTTCATGGTTTCCATCGACAATACCCGGGCGGCCTGTGGCAAAAACACGGCAGCGTGTCCAAAACAAGGCACGCATCGTGGGGCCGCTCGCCCTCGTCGCCATGCTCAAGGTCAAGGATACACTCCGATCGACGGTGCACCTGACGTTCGACGGTCGCGTCATCAAGGCCTACCACGGCCCGAATGCCCGCGAACGCTTCGACAACGAGGTTCGCATCCTCTCCCACCTCCAGTCCGTGGGTTGCCCCTTTGTCCCGCGCATCCTCGAGTCGGACCCATCCGTCCCGCGCATCGTCACCACCAACTGCGGGCAACGCGTCGAGCACCTGGACGAGGCCCGCCGCGCGGAGCTGTTCGCCGAGCTGGAACGATTCGGCATCCGCCATGACGACCCCGAGGTCCGAAACGTTACCTATCGCAACAGTGACGGGCGCTTCTGCGTGATCGACTTCGAGTTCGCAACCCTGCTGCCCGCCCCCCGGTGAACCCCCTTGCTTCCCCGGCAAGCCCCCGCGCCGACGACGCCCGGGGCGTTCCCTCCCGCATCCAATGGTCTGCCTTCTCGGACAAGGGGCGGGTGCGCCCCAGCAACGAGGATTCCTACGTGGGCGTGCGGTTTGACGCGCGCGAGGTGGAGCGTCTCGGGCGGCACGGCGAGGCCGGGCTGGACACGATGGACTATGCGTTCGCCGTGGGGGATGGCATGGGCGGGGAAAAGGCCGGCGAGTTCGCGAGCCGCATCGCCGTCGAGAAGATCACCGCCCTCATGCCCCGCGCCTTCGGCCTCGCAGCCCAGGGCATCGAGGCCGGACGCGCCGACGTCCTCGGCGAGTTGTTCTCCCGCATCCATGAGGCGATCAGCTACCTCGGCCGTTCCTATGCCGAATGCTCGCGGATGCAGACGACGCTGAGCCTTGGCTGGTTCTCGCCGGGCTGGCTTTACTTTGCGCACGTGGGCGACAGCCGGATCTACCACCTGCCAGCCCATGGCCCGGGGCTGCGGCAGGTGACGAACGACGACACGTACGTGGGCTGGCTGCGGCGGCAGGGGCAGATCAACGAGCGCGAGGCCCGGTCGCATCCGCGCCGCAACATCCTCCAGAAGGCGCTGGGCGCCGGGAACCCGTTCGCCGAGCCCCAGATCGGCGCCGTTGCCATCGAGCCCGGCGACACCTTCCTTTTTTGCAGCGACGGGCTTGTGGATGGCCTGTGGGATCATGCCGTGGCCAGCCACCTCGCGCGCCCTCTTGAGGAACGCTCGGCCGCCGCGTTGGTCATCGCCGCCCTCGACGGTGGCAGCCGCGACAATACCACGGCCGTGGTCGTCAGGGTCGGATAGCCGCCCCCATCGACGGGCTCGCTTCCCATCCCTCGCCCCGGCAGCGTCGGGGGCATGAGGGCATGGCGATGGGCGGGGTGGCTGGCATGGTTGACGGGTGGCATCGCGTTCGCGGCGGGGCCGGGCGGGATGGCAGGGGGAGCGCCAGACGAAGCCTTGCGGTCGCGCATCGACAAGGCCGTTGCGAACGCATGCGGCACGCCACGCAAGGCCCCGCTCGCGCCCGGGCAACTCGCCGTGACCCTCGTGGACCTCACCCGTCCCGACGCCATCCGCTGGGCCTCGCACCGGGGCGACCAACCCATCTATCCGGCCAGCGTCGTGAAGCTGTTCTACCTTGTCGCGGCCCATCGTTGGCTCGCGGACGGCCGCGTCGAGGATTCCGACGAGCTGCGCCGGGCGATGAGGGACATGATCGTGGACTCGTCCAACGAGGCGACGCACTACGTCCTCGACGTGCTGACCGGCACGACCAGCGGGCCGGAGCTGACGCCCGACGCGCTTCGTGCGTGGCAAGAGCAACGCAACGCGGTGAACCGCCATTTCGCGTCGCTTGGATATGCGGGAATCAACTGCAACAAGAAGCCATGGTGCGAGGGTCCCTACGGGCGCGAGACCCAGGCCATCCGCATGTTCGAGCCGCGCCGCAACCTCCTCACCACCGACGCCGCCGCCCGGTTGATGGCGGAGATCGCCCTCGGCAAGGCGGTCACCCCCGAGCGTTGCAAGCAGATGAAGGCGTTGTTGTCGCGCGACCCCAAGGCCAAGCCGACGCCCGAGGACCAGACCACCGGGTTCGTCGCCGGCGGATTGCCGGACGGCGCCTTGCTTTGGTCCAAGGCCGGGTGGACCAGCCAGACCCGCCATGACTGCGCGCTGGTCGAGCTTCCGGACGGACGCCGCTGGGCGGTCGTCGTGTTCACGGAGGGCCACGCGCAGGACGAGACGCTGCTGCCCGGCATCGCCCGCGACTTGCTCCGGCCCTAGTCGCGGAGCCGGGGCCGGCATCACCATGGGCATCCATCATGAGACGACGTTTCATTGAGGTGCTGCCGTGGATCGCGCCGCCCGGTTGCCGCCTCGCGGCCCTCGCGGCCCGTCCGTCAGGAGACGTCACTTTCTACGTCGTGGCGGACCCGCAGGTGCACCTCGACAAGTGGGGCGTCGCGGTCACGGAGGCGACGTTGCGCGTCATGAACGCGTTGCCGGGGCGGCCTTTTGCACCGGGCGGGACCGTTCCGGAACCGCGCGCCGTCCTTGTTGCGGGCGACCTTGTGGACGTCGTCGAGGATCGACGGCATGGGGGGTGGCTACCGGGGCCTGTTCGATCCCGAGGGCAAGGCGTTGCTTCGGTTTCGCGCCTTCGAGGGGATGGGCAACCATGACCTGTCGGCCGAGTCGGCCACGGGGTTCTCATGGGTCCAGCGCGAGGTGATCCGCAGGCAGGCGCGGCGCGGGGGACCCGAGTGATTCCACCTCGACGCACTGAGCTATCCCCATCCATGGGACTGGGGCGGCCTTCACAGGGTGAACCTCAACCTGTTCCCGGGGAACACGCCGCGTCCGGTGTACGACCGGCAGGCCGCATGGAACAACCCGGCGGGCCGACTCGAATTCCTTCGGGCCGACCTCCGGGACCGGGTGGGCGACAGCGGACGTCCGGTGGTCTTGATGTGGCATGACGGGCTGCGCGGCTGGGGCCTGGAGAAGGGGTGGCTGCCCGACGACCTTGCCGCGCTCAAGGAGGTCGTGGCCGGGTACAACGTCGTCCTCATCCTGCATGGGCATGAACACGCGTACGCGCCGGGGTGCACCCAGTCGCCGTGCCCTGCTCCCGCCCGCGCAGCGGGTTCCACCTGCTCATGGAGTCCATGCTGCGGGTCCTTGCCCTGAGCGGCATGACCGTCGCCGAGGTGGCCCGCGTCATCGGCGAGCATCCGCAGAGGGCCTGGAACGTCCTGCTGCATCACGTCGAGCGTGCCCATGGGCGCATGGGCCTTGAAAAAGTGTGGGGGGTGACCGTGGACGAGGCCCGCAGGAAGCGCGGGCACAACTCCCTGACGATCGTCAGCGAGCCCAAGCAGGACGGCCAACCGACGCGTGTGCTGCTCGCCGTGGAGGGGCGCGGTGCTGGTGTTCGACTCCCTCATGGTGGAGCGACGGGTGAGCCATGCGCTGGACGAGGTGAGGCGGCATGAGCGGCGGGTGTTTCGGGCGGAGCTGAAGAAGGTGCGGTGGGCACCGCTGAAGGGGGACGACAAGCTGACGGAGGCGGACGCGGCGGTGGCCGAGAAGGTTCTCAAGGGGTGGTGCGGATGGGTGTCGCGCTCGCGGGTCCCGGAGAGGGTGACGGTGTGGCAGACGACCCGGAAGCGCTGGGACAGGATCGTGGCGTGACGGACGACACGGGTGACCAACGGGGCGGCCGATGCGCAGAACGGGATCGTGGAGACGGTGAATAGGAAATCGCCCGGCTTCAGTACCATCCGGTACTTAACGGCGATGATCGACCTCGTGGCGCGCGCATGGAATTCGACCTGCCTGACCCCCTCCCGTCCACCCGCACCAAGCCATATTGAGGCACGATTGCCCTGAAGGATTCCTGGGCGAAGACGAAGGGGGAGTAGCGGGCCTGTATCAAGACAAGGGACCGTATCGTCTAAACAGACGACAAGACGGCTTTTTGCCGTCTGGTAGCCTCCGCGCCTCATGAGGCGAGATACTTGGCGAGGCCAACCGCATCCGGGCATGGGCGAGGGTCATGCAGGACCATGGACTCGTCCGTGGTCCCGTCGGCCCGATGCGGGGTTCACGCTCATTGAGCTGCTGGTCGTGGTTGCCATCATTGCGATCCTGGCGGGCATGTTGCTTCCGGCCTTGGGCAAGGCAAAAGCCAAGGGGCAAGGCATCGCGTGCATGAACAACACCAAGCAACTCATGCTTGCCTGCCAAATGTACCTGGGCGACAACGCAGACCGGTTCCCCGGGGCTGTCCACGGGTCGCTGGCGGCCGCCAGCACCCAACTGATCACCAGCAAGTACTCGCCATGGGTGCTCGGTTGGCTGGACTGGGACATCAGCCCCCAAAACACCAACTTCGCCCTCTTTACGGACCCGAACTACTCGAAGCTGGCTCCGTACTACGCCGGTTCGCGCAACATCTACCGTTGTCCGGCCGACCGCTTCGTGAGCCCAGTCCAAAGGTCCAAAGGCTGGACCGCAAGGGCACGGAGCGTCTCGGGCAACATCGGCATTGGCGAGGGGAATGCCGAGGACGGTCCTTGGAGCGATGTTTACCTCCACGTCCGAAAGTCATCTGAGATCACCTTTCCCGGCCCGTCCGAGACATGGATGTACCTCGACGAGCATCCGGACAGCATCAACGACGCAGGGTTCTTTGCGCCTGGGGCAGACCGATGGATGGACATGCCCGCCAGCTATCACAATGGAGCCGGTGGCCTGGCCTTCGTGGATGGCCACTCCGAGATCAAGCGATGGCAGGGAACGAGCATCGTGCCGGTACGCATCAAGGGCTTCGACAACGCGCTGACCCAACCGGTGGTGATGAACGACATCAACTGGCTTCGACAACGCACGCCGAGAAAGTCCGCCAACTTCTAGGCGTAGGCTCCTCCCCCCGCGCTCAGGGTGACGCGTCGTGACGGTATCGCCTGTCGTCTGAATGGACGACAAGACATTCCAATGCCCTGTGCGGCATGCTCTTCAGGAATCCCACGAAGCAGGTCGTAGCATGAGGTGTACCCAGCCCTGTCTGGCATGGGTGACCCGGCCACCATCACGGGAGCTTGGCGAGGTTGTAAGCCGCGCCGGGTGAGTCAAAAACATCAAATCATTGCCAATATGAAGAGAATCATGGGCCCGTTCATCATGGCGTTGCTCGCGATGACGGTTGCGGGGGTTGCGCCCGCAAGATCACAGGACATCAAGAACTACTCTTGGAGCGGAGCCTCAACGCCCGCGTCTCTCCCTCCCACCTACCAAGACAGCAGCGG
>CAIYFP010000349.1 GCA_903925515.1 uncultured Verrucomicrobiota bacterium | reverse complement strand
GGCCCGCACCGTGGAGTCACGCCTGTTCCATGGCCGGAGACGATTGCGCGATCGACTTCGGGGTGCGCTGGGTGGGACGTCGTCGTCCTGCACCGCATGAAGCACCCGCCGGACGGGGCCAGCGGACGGAAGCGCGTCGCGGCGGAGCACGCGGCATTGGATGCTTGTTTGCCATCGGGCCGCCGGTAAGTTTCGGCGTGACGAGCATGGGCGCGGAACGCAAGCCGTTGAAAATGGTGGGATGCCCGCATTGCGGGGCGAAGGTTTTCATCCCAGGGGACCTCGCGCCCTTGGCGGCGGCGGATTGCTCGAAGTGTGGCGGGTCGATCATGATGCCTGCCATGCTCCGCCAGTTCGAGCTGCGGTCCGAGATCGCGTCCGGCGGCATGGGCACCGTCTATCGCGCATGGGACACCACCCTCGGCCGCGAGGTCGCCGTGAAGCTCATGCGCCACGAGATCGCCTCGGATCCCGCCGCCGTGGACGCGTTTGCCATGGAGGCCCGGGCCTGCGCCCAGCTCAACCACACGAACATCATCCACACCTACACCTTCGACGAGCACGACGGGGACAAATACCTCGTCATGGAAATCGCCGACGCCGGCTCCCTCGACTCCCGCATCGAGGAGCAGCGTAGCCTGCCCGAGCTCGAGGTCCTCGACGTCGGCATCAAGGTCGCCTCCGCGCTCGCTGCCGCCCTCCGTCACGGCCTGCTCCACCTCGACATCAAGCCCGGCAACATCCTCTTCAACGCCGAGGGCGAGCCCAAGGTCGTGGACTTCGGGCTCGCCCGGAAGGCGGATGCCGACACCGACGCCTACGCCCCCATCTTCGGCACCCCCTACTACATTGCACCCGAACGCGTCCGACGGGAGGGCGACTCGTTTCTTTGCGACATGTATTCCCTCGCCGGGACCCTCTATCACGCGTTGACCGGCCATGTGCCCTTCGAGGCCCCCACGGTCGAGGATGTCGTCGCCGCACACCTTCAGGTCGCCCTCCGCCCGGCCCACGAGGTCCTGCCCGGCGTGACGGCCCCCACCAGCGAGGCCCTGTCGCGCGCCTTGGCCAAGGACCCGCGCCAACGGTTCGCATCCTACGACGAGTTCATCATGGCCCTCACGGCCGCACGGTCCCAGCTCCTCATCCGGCAGTTTGCGCCTCAGGTCGCCGCCCCGCCCGACGCCGCGCAGCAAGGCCCGTCGAAGAGCTGGTGGCGAAGGTAGCCCCCCGCCACGCCATGGCCCGCGTCCCGCCTCGCAAGACGGCCATTCCCAGGGCTGCCGACGTCGCCGCGATCCTCATGGAATGGTTCGCTCGCGCCGCAAGGGACCTCCCGTGGCGTCGCACGTTGGACCCCTACGCGATCTGGGTCTCGGAGGCCATGCTCCAGCAAACGCAGGTCGCGACCGTCATTCCCTACTGGAATCGCTGGATGGCCGAGCTCCCAGACGTCCGGTCCCTCGCCCATGCGCCGGCGGACAAGGTCCTCAAGCTCTGGGAGGGCCTTGGCTACTACCGTCGCGCCCGGCACCTCCACGCGGCCGCGCGTCAGATCGTCGAGGCGCGCGACGGATCCCTGCCCTCCGACCTCGAAGGCTGGCTCGCCCTGCCCGGCATCGGCCGCTACACGGCCGGCGCCATCGTCTCCATCGCCTTCAATCACCCCGCCCCCATCCTCGACGGCAACGTCATGCGCGTGCTCTCGCGCCTTCTCGCCCTGCCTGGAGACGCCGGGCAGCGGGCCTTCCGCGATTCGCTCTGGAGCGCCGCCGACAGGCTCGTGGCTGCGGCGTCCGACATGGACCCACCCCACGCGCTGCCCCATGCGCCGCTTGTCAGGCTCTCGGGCCCTTGCTCCGCGCTCAACCAGTCGCTCATGGAACTCGGCGCCACGACCTGCACCCCGGCGTCGCCCCATTGCCACGCATGCCCCGTGTCCGAACGATGCCGCGCCCGCAAAACGAGGCGCACGGCCGACTTCCCACGCCCCGCCCCGCGCCCGCCCGTCGCCCACAGGACCATGGCCGCCGTGCTTTGGCAAAGCTCCGGACGCTGGCTTGTCCTGCGTCGTGCCGAGGGCACGGTCAACGGCGGCCTGTGGGAGTTCCCCACAGTCGAGTGCAACGCGGGCGAAGACCCCCGCGCCTCGCTCGCGGCATGGCTTGGAATCGATGCCGCAAGGTTGTCCCCCGCCGGGACGGTCCGGCACGCCATCACCCGCTACCGCATCGAGCAACACCTGTTCAGGCTCGCGGACGCCGCGATCGACGCCACCATGCCCCCGGGTGCCGAGTGGAAGCCATGGAAGGACCTCCCCTCTCTCCCGTGGACCAGCGCGCACCGGCGGGCGCTCCAGCTCATCACAACCTGACGCCGGACGACGCCCGCCCCATGACATGACCCCTCCCTTCGTCCACCACGACGCCCGCCTGCCCAACGGAATCCGCGTGGTCACCGCCGAGATGCCCCACATGGCCTCCGTCGCAGTCGGCGCATGGGTGGGCGTGGGCGGACGCCACGAGCCCGCCGGGCTAGGCGGCATCTCCCACTTCATCGAGCACATGCTTTTCAAGGGCACGCGCCGGCGCTCGGCCGCCTCCATTTCCCGGGCCATCGAGGGACTCGGCGGCTACCTCAACGCGTTCACCGACGAAGAGCACACCTGCTTCTACGCGCGCGCCGCAGCCGCCCATGGGCACGTCCTCCTCGACGTGCTCGCCGACATGCTCCTCAACCCGCAGCTGGACCCGGGCGACATCGAGAAGGAGCGCGACGTCATCCTTGAGGAATGCGCCATGTACCGGGACCAGCCCGCCGAGCTGGTCCACGACCTCCTCAACGCCGCGCAGTTCCCCCGCCATCCCCTCGGCCGTCCCGTCATCGGCTCGCCCTCGACCCTGCGCCAAATCCGGCGTCCCCAGTTGAAGGCGTTCCTTGCGTCCCACTACACCGCCGCCGCAACCGTCGTCGCGGCGGCGGGCAACATCCGGCACGAGGAACTGGTCACGGCCGTCAGCAAGCTGGCACCCCACTTCAGGCCCGGAGCCCGGCAAGGCTTCCTGCCCGCTCCGTCCAAGCTCCACGGGCCGCGCGTCCGCGTCCTCTCCAGGGCCGTCGAGCAAACCAACGTGGGGCTCGGCCTCCGGACCGCCTCCCGTCATGACCCGCGACGCCACGCCCTGCGCCTGCTCAACGCCATCCTCGGCGAGAACATGAGCTCGCGACTGTTCCAGGTCGTCCGCGAAACCCACGGCCTCACCTACAACATCCAGTCCTCCCTAACCGGCTGGGCCGACGTCGGCGACATCGTCGTCTCCGCCGGGCTCGACACCCGCGACCTCCCCAAGACCCTGCGCCTCGTCGTCCGAGAACTCGACCGACTCATGGCACGTCCCCCGGGCAAGGCCGAGCTCGCGCGCGCCCGGGACTATGTCCTCGGCCAATTCGACCTCGCGCTCGAAGGCACGGAGAGCCACATGATGTGGCTTGGCGAACACGCCCTGGGACACGAGACCCCAGCCTCCCCGGCCCGGGTCCGCGAAAGCATGGCCGCCGTCACCCCCGCCGAGGTGCGGGCCGCCGCGGCGGACTTCCTCGGGCCATCCCGCCG
>CAIYFP010000348.1 GCA_903925515.1 uncultured Verrucomicrobiota bacterium | reverse complement strand
GCCTGCCGCAACTCGCCCGCTTGGGGATCGCGAGCCTCCCTCCTCCTTACGCGCGGATTTGGGGCGATACGACACTAGGCGACGACGACCCGCTGTCCGTGGACGAGCTTGTGGGCGTGCCTGGCATCCCGGCCCTGTCGCGGAGGTAACACGGGGCCGGAAACGGGCCTGCCATGGCGTCCGCACGGGATACGCGAAGACACGAGCGCGTGAATCGGTGCCTTTCGGCAGGGCTTGCTGGGCGGGGACCCGCATGAACTCGGCGTGCTCGCATCCAAGGGGGAAGAAGCGCCACCCTTGCTCATGAACCTCCTGCGCGATGCGACATCCTTGGCCACGGCATGCCTTGTCATGGGAACGACGGCGGTGGGCAGCCATGGCGTTGCCAACACGGCCCCGGTGCCTCGCCTGCTGCCGGGCTCGGACCGGTTTCACTTCTCGCTCTACGCCTGCCCGTCGGACCCCGCAGAGCTGGCGTCGTTGCTGGACGCCATGGAAGCCATGGGCCTCGGCAATGCGCTGGATCCGGGACCCTCGGCGGTGGCGGGCTCGCGCGGGGCGTTCGAGGTGCTGGCCCGGAGGCGCTGGCCGGTGGTGTTGTACCCGCCCGACGGCGGAAGAATGCAGCTTGAGGGCGGGACGAGCGTGTTGCGGGCGGAGGACGAGGCCGCCGTCCGCATCCTGGATTCGGCGGGCGTGTTCAACGCCATCCAGCTGGGCGAATGGGGCTATCACTACCACCGGCTCCGCACCGACCCCGCGTGGATGAAGGCGGTGCTGGGGGCGGACTTCGAGGAGACGAAGGAGCGCTTCCTCATGCGTCCCGGAAGCGCGGGCTACGAGACGCCCCCGGCCACCCGGCGCGACGCCTTCGACCAGTTGCGCCGGTACTTCCTGTGGCATCGGCAGGCCAAGGGCGGCCGCGTCATCAGCGTCACCGGCCACTCGCACTACGAATGCTACGCCGCCGAGTGGGGCGCGTCCGTCGTCGGACTCGAAGTCGGCGAGAACATCGGGTTCACGCAGTCCAAGTTTGCGTTCGCCCGGGGCGCGGCCCGTCAGTGGAACCTGCCATGGACGGTTCAGATGAGCCCATGGTTCGGCCCTGCCGTGACCACGCGCGGCCCCCTCGACACGAACGGCCCCACGGCCACGGGGCTGGACGCGGGCCATTCGTTGAGCCTGTGCCTGCGCGTCTGGCGCCATGCATGGTTCGCGGGCGCGGCCATGGTCACCCCGGAGAACAGCTTCAACAGCTTCTTCAGGACGGGTGCGCCCCCATGGGACCTCACGGAACACGGCCGCGCCGCGACGAATGCGTTCGCGTTCATGCGCTCGCACGACCGCGGCAACCCGCACACGCCGTTGCTCGTCGTCCTCGACCATCTCGCGGGCTACAACGCCTACACCGGGCTCTCATGGGGGACGTTGCCGCGAACGGCGGCGGACCATGAGGTCGCGGACCTGCTCGAGGTGCAGTTGTTCGACGGGCCGCGACGCCTTCCCGTGCCCGGCAACCCTCCGAACCCCGAGGCCGGATACCTCCGGCCCACCCCGCATGGGGAGCTGTGCGACGTGGCTCTCTCCACGGCCACGGGCGCGTTCATGGGGAGATACCCGGTCGTGCTGCTCGCGGGCGACATCGACTTTACCCCGGCCTTCCTCCGGGAACTGGAGACGGCGGTCGCCTCCGGCAGCCGGCTGCTCCTGCACCCGCGACATGTCGCGGCGATCCCCGCCGGGGCGATGTCCCGGCTGCGGAAGGGCGGGACGGTCGAGGTCCTCACGGAATGGAGAAGCCCGCGCACGGGAAGGCCCGCCGCCATCCCGGACGAACGCCTTGCGAGGATCGCCGCCGAGACGTTGCCGGTCGCCGTCGAGGGCGACCCCGTGCAGTTCCAGGTCAACCGTTCCCGGGCCGGGTGGGTGGTCGAGTTGATCCACAACGACGGCGTGGTGAAGACCGGGCGCGCGCCCGCGGAGGTGTATCCGGAGGTGATCGCACGCGTCCGGCTGAGGCCGCGTTTTGCAAGCGTCGGTGCGCGCGAGTGGATCACGGGAGCCAAGCAGGACGGCGACGGGGCGTTTGACGTCGCCATTCCACCGGGCGAGAGCCGCTACGTGGAGTTCAACGCGCCATGAGGAGGCAGATCGTTTCACGGCTGGGTCCGCGAGCCGGCATGCAAGCCCGCGCCCACGCCTCTCAGGGCCCGCGCGGCATGCAGGACATGGACTTGGCGACGCCGTGCATCCCGAAGGCGTCGGCGGGATCTAGGACGGGCCGCGGAGATCGGACCGGTCCCGCAGGACGGGCGCATGGAGTGGCGGCCGGGGACGGCCGCGCTCCCAGGGTTGAGCGCACACGACGCCTTCGAGATCACCCGTAACTTCGGGATGCACCGTTGGCGACGCCTCAGCGGATGCTGTTCTTGACGGGACGCGCCGTGGCCAATACGAAGAACGCTTCAATCCTTGAGAAAAACCATGATCAAGTCGCATTCACTCGTCCTAGCCGCCCTCGGCGCCCTGGCACTGGGCTCCCAAGCCATGGCCCAACTCGTCGTCACCGTCACCCCGGCCGGCGGCGGGAACACCCTCTGGACCTTCTCCGGCAGCGCCACGTACACCGAGTCGGCCGCCGGGCTGGAATTCAGGGCCACCACAGGCTGGGCCGAAGACGATTCCACCGAATGGAAGGGCAACGGGAATTCCGGGAACTACGTCGCGTCCGGCACGTACAATAACCAACACTCGCTCCTCGTGTCCGGCACGAACCCGGTGATCACCGTGAACGGCACCCCTTACAACATGGGGGGCGTCATCGTGGACCACGACAACAGCGGGGACGACTTCGGCGTGACGATTGCCGGCGCTTCCAACGTTCCGGTGCCCGCCAACGCCACCGTCGCCTTCTCGGGCTCCGCCGTGTTTGCCGTGGACTACGCAAACCTCAACCCGGGCGTTTACAGCTTTGGCAACATCAGCCACGCCGTCGGCGGCAACGACGCGGGAAATGGAACCCTGCCGCTGAACATGACCGTCGTGCCCGAGCCCGAGACCTGGGCGATGGTCACGGGCATGTCCCTTTGCGGCGTCGGCGCCTTCCTTCGGCGTCGCAAGGCCTCGGCCTAGCCGTGGCGACGGCCCTCGCCGTTGCACGTCCTCGGATCCTCATCGACACCCCGTGGCCCGTGGCCACCGGGGTGTTTTTCTTTTGCAAGGCCGCCATGCCCGACGTACGCGCCCGCGTCATCCCTTCCGCAGCAACGGGACCAAGAGCAAGGCGGTGCCGAGCACGATGCGATAGATCGCAAACGGCGTGAAGCGGTGGGAACGGACGTAGCCGAGCAACCACCGGACCACGAGGAACGCCGACGCGGTGGACACAAGGCAACCGAGGATGATCAGGCTCAATGGCTCGTGCGGCTCGTTTGTCTTGAGGGCGTCCAGCAACTCCTTGCCTCCGGCCGCCGTCAGAGTCGGCACGCCCAGCAGGAAGGCGAACTCCGTGGCCGCCGGGCGCGAGACGCCCAGCGCAAGGGCAAACAGGATGGCCGAGCCCGACCGCGACGAGCCCGGACATGCCATCGCAAGGAGCTGCGCACCCGCAACGGCCACCGCCACCGCCCATGAAACGTCGTCGGTCGTGCGGCGCCCCTTCACGCCATGCTCCACCAGCAGGAACAGGATGCCCCCCACGAGCGTGGCCAGCGCCACCGGGACGGGGTTCTCCGCGCTGAGCCTGAACCCGGCCTTCTTGAGGGCGAGGCCGCCGATGCCCGTGATGACAAAGGCGACGGCGACCTTGGCGAGGTAGTCGCGCGTGGCCGGTTCATGGAGGGTTTGAAGGAGCTTTGCCACCCGTTGCCGGAACGCCGCGAGGACGGCAAGGACGGCGGCGGACTGGATCACCACGTTGAACAGCTCCGAACGATGCCCGATCCAGTGCTCAACCAACAAAAGATGGCCGGTGGATGACACGGGCAGGAACTCGGTGATGCCCTCGACCAAGCCGAGGAGAACGATGGAAAGCCAATCCGGCATGGGGCGGATGAAACGTCACGCACGC
Organism: uncultured Verrucomicrobiota bacterium; assembly: GCA_903925515.1. Classification (GTDB taxonomy): domain Bacteria; phylum Verrucomicrobiota; class Verrucomicrobiia; order Limisphaerales; family UBA9464; genus UBA6176. The sequence goes on along the minus strand of CAIYFP010000348.1, from coordinate 2,224 downwards.
CAAGGATGGCAAGCCATCCGGTGTCGCCCCCGTGCATCCCGAGGTTGTCGGCGGGATCAGGACGTGCACCGGAGATCGGGCCGGACCCGCGGGGCGGGAGCATGGCGTGGCGGCCCGGGACGGCCGCGCTCCCAAGGTTGAGCCCACACGACGTCCTCGGGACCACCCCCAACTTTGGGATGCACCGGTGTCACACGCCCGGGCCACCCTCTGCGGGCGGCATCGCGCTAGTCCCTGAGCACGCCATTTGAGAAGTCGTCACGGTCGAAGTCCGAGCGCGGGAAACGCCGCGCCAAGGCCCTGCCGGCGGAGCGAACGACAGCGAGGATCGCCTCCTGCGGATCGGTCGCGAGCTTGCGGGATGCCACGCGCCGCAAGACGGCGGCAAACGCCCCGCCAAGTCGCATCCTCACGGACTCGTCGGCCGCGACCGCAACCTGCGCGGACGCGGGCGCCACCAGGATGAGAACGGCGTTGCGGAGGGGCGTCCGGGTCATGCCCAGCCGGTCAAAGTGTCTTCGCGCCTCCGCCTCCGCCGTCGCCTTGTCCGGGGCGTGCCGGGTGATGAAGACACGGATCTCGGCCGAGGTCGAGGCCTCGGCCTCGCGAATGGCCTCCTCGATGGCGGCATCGGAATCTTGGTGGGACGACATGAGCTGGCAGTCGGCGACCCATGCCCTGCCGACGTGAGTACAAGCTGGAGACGGTCCGCAAACCTGGAAACGGGTTTCTCCGACCTTCGAGCTTTTCCCGAGGGCCTGGTTGCGCGGAAGGCCCTTGCCAGCAGCTCGCAAGGTCCCGGAACGGGCCGAAGCACGGGAACTGCCACTCGCAACCGCAACCCTCCTAGGGTCATCGCTCACCCATACCTGGTGTTTCGCCGCGAGGGATTTTCGCGTCCAACGAGGCGCGAGCGACGGACTGACCCGCAGCGGTCTGTGAGGATCGAGCCATGACGTGGGACGCGAGGAGAACCGCGGCCCCTCGGGTTGCTCCAAGAAAGCCTTGGGGCTTCGTTGTTCGTCCGTCACAGACCCTTGCGGGCATGCTCGGTCCTCTCGCTTCGCCCCGGGGCCTTCTTGGAGCAACCGAACCCCGGCGATTTGTGAGACACGACGCTAGCCTTGCCACGCCAAGCCCACACGGTGGAGGCCGCCAGCAGGCCTCGCCCCACCCCGATCACGCCGTCAGTCGCGCTGAATCTCGCGCACGAGCTCGGCGAGGCTGGACGCCCTCACGGCCACCCGCGCGAGCCGACGCAGCTCGCCCTCGTTGGAGACGGCAGCCAGACGACTGCCCATGGACCAGCTCAATGGGCCGAACCGTTCCATCAAGAGGTCGGTGAGCATCCCGTGTACGCCGGCAAGGCGCCCCTCCTCGCGTCTTGGCGGCAGGGCGTGAGGAATTCCCCGCTGGCGGCATTTCGGAATCCGCGCCGGAGGCGGCATGGGTTTTTTCACGCCAAGATCAGGGCCAAGGCAGGCCTAGGTTGATGGGGCCCGTGAAACCTGCCCCGGCGGCCAACCGGCGGTTTCATTGGTGGCCGACAAGACGCCATGAGGACCTGTCTTTTCAACCCTCCGTCGGCGACGCGCGAGACGAGAACCGGACACTCAAAAACGGCTTCCGCGGGGATCAGGGAGTCGAACAGGCACCGCATCGGCCGGCCCAACATTGCCGTTCGCCAATCGACGGCCCCGTGGATAGCGTGCGCTAGTCACGTCATGCGCGTCCCTCGTTCGTTTGCTGTACTCTTGTTCGTTGCGACCGTCGTCGCGCCGTGCGTCCTTGGCCAAGGCCCTTCGTCGAAGGCGGTGGAGCATTGGGCCTTCAAGCCGCCCGTGAAGCCGGCGGTGCCGAACGTCTCCCGTGCGCCCAAGGGCTGGCCCAGGAACGACATCGACGCCTTCGTCCTCGAGGGGTTGTCCAAGCACGGCCTCCGTCCTTCGCCCGCCGCCGACCGCGCCACGCTTCTCCGGCGCCTGAGCCTCGACCTCACCGGCCTGCCGCCCACGCCATCCGAGATCGACGCCTTCCTCGCCGATCGCTCCGCCGACGCCGAGAAGAAGGTCGTCGAACGACTCCTCGCGTCGCCACACCACGGCGAGCGTTGGGGACGTCACTGGCTCGACGGCGCGCGGTATGCCGACTCCGACGGCTTTGAGAAGGACAAGGCGCGGTTCGTGTGGTTCTACCGCGACTGGGTGGTGAACGCGATTAACCG
>CAIYFP010000347.1 GCA_903925515.1 uncultured Verrucomicrobiota bacterium | reverse complement strand
TTGCGCAAGCAGATCGAGCAAGCACGACCGACCCAACTGAATCGTCCCGGCTAAGTCACGCCCAGCGGCAGGATGCAGATGTCACACCCTGCCCCCGACGCTCGGAGGTGCGGCATCCCTGCCGCCGCGTCAGGGCACCCGCCCTGCAGCATGGGCCAAGCCTTGGGCTCCACCTGAGGATGGGTCTGATCCCCACACCCGCCCGCGCGCCCACGCAAGCAGCCCGTCACGGCCACCCCAGGTGCTTCCCGAGGAACCGGAACGTCCCCACCCCGTGAATCGTGTGCGGCCCGTCAAAAAACTCGATCTCGGTCCGGTCTCCCATCCCCATCTTCACGTAATGCCGCCGAGTCCTCGCGTACTCGTGCGCCACCCACTCGTCCGGCGCCACCCCGTCCTCGTGCCCGCGCTCCACCATGAACGGCCGAGGGAAAATCAACCATGACAGCTCCGCGTAGTTGAACGTGTTCCCAAGGTTCCATTCGGGCATGTCGTACTCCGACGTCCACAGGTAGCTGTATGGCGAGCGAGCCGACGCGTTCTTCCATATCCACTCGTTGTAGTCCGCGGAGCAAATGCTCAGGCAATACCGCGGCACCAGCACCGGCACCCGCATCGCCGTCTTGCCCCCGTAGCTCAGCCCGTAAAACGCAATCCGCCCCGGATCCACCATCTCCAGCCCCGCCAACCACTCCGTGATCACCTCGTGCTGCCTCCAGATGAACGACCACAACGTCAGGCCCATCGGCTGCGCCTTCCGCAGCACCTGACGGAATCGCGTCTCCCCGATGTACGGGTTCTGCGGCGCAAACGTCACGTATCCGAGCTCCGCCAGCCGATACGCATACCGGTGGTACGCCCCATGGTCCGTCCACGGGTCCGCAACGTCCCGCGGCCGGCCCTCCAGCCCATGCTGGCACACCACCACCGGACGCCGACCCCCGGCCCTCGCACCCCTTGGCACGAGCAACGTCCCCCATGCAAACACGTCCTCGTGCACCTCCAGCCGAACCTCATACCCCGTTACCCCGTTCGTCTCGAACAACCACCGCGTCGTCACCCCCGGCGGATTCGTCGCTCGCGGCATCACCCCCACCACCTCCTCCGCGAAACGCTCCCGGTACACTCCTGCCGCCCGCTCGAAACCCGCCGCATCCTTCGCCCCCGCCTCCTTCCAGTACGCCGCCCTCCGGAACGACGACTCCCGCATCAGCCACTGCGTGTCCTCAAGGACCTCAAGGTACTGGCGACGCGTCCGCTCCACCGCGTCCGGCATGCTCGCACCCGCCACCCGCGTCCAGCTCTCGGCACCCGCCCTCCCCAGCGCCAGCCCAAGCCCGGTCCACAAGGCCGCACGACTGGCCTCCCCCACAACCGTCCCCGCGTCTCCCTCCACAAGAATCACCTTCCCACCCAACCCACGGGCCACCCCCACCTGCGCCCGTACCTCCTCCAGCCCCGGTCGCCATAGCCGGCCCGGCGCCGCACCTCCCCGGTCGGTGTGCACCACCTCCGGATACGCCCCGCGCTCCACCACCAATACCCGCCCCCCGCCTATCAACGCCCCGATCTCCGCGTCCGTGAAACGCGTCATCAACGACCACAGGTTCCGGTACAACGGCAGCTCCGGTTGCCTCGCGTTCAGCCCATACGCGCCCGCCACCAAGACCCCGCCAAACCGTTCGTCCACCGCCCCGGCCATCAAAGCCGCCACCCCGCCCTCCCCATGCCCCACCACAATCAATGGCCTCCCCGTCGGCGTCCCCAGCGCCGTCGCGCCCGCCAGCGCACGGCTCACGTCGTAGCCCGTCGGCGTCACCCCAAACTCCCAGCCCGCACGCCACAAGGTCTCCCGCTGCGAATGCGCCACCGAACGCACCCCCGGGTTCCCCGCAAACCGCGAGCCCCGGTCAATCGATGCCAAAACCAGCACCCGACACCCCTGCGACGCCCACGCGGCCGGCCCACCCTCCCCCGGGCCTCCCCCGTCCAGCCCACACGCCACCTCCGGCGTCACGTCGCAATCCGGCATCCAGACCACGTCCGCCCCCACGGCCCCCGTCGGCTCCAGCAACAAACCTTCCCCACGCACCCCGCGCACCACCTCCCACGACACCGCCGACACCCGGCACCCCGGCCGCGTCGCAATCGTGGTCCCGCCCACCCCAACTCCATCCCGGCCCGCCACCATCTCGAAGCGCAGCCGCGCGTTCGTGGACACCCCCAGCTCCCCAAGACCCAGCGTCCGCCGCAGCCGCGCACGCATCGGCTCCCGTTCCCCGCCCGCCCACGCGTTGGACCTCACCACCCCCAAGGACGCCCCATGCCGGTCCAGCCATCGGTCCATCCCCGCCACCATGGCTGACGCCGCATCACCCTCGAACTCAAGGCGCGCCGTGCCCGGGAACGGCTCCTTTGCCGCCATCCCGCCGGTCGTCCCGACGGCCCACCCAAGGAACAACCATGTCATCAAGGCCCGGCAAACCTCATGGGAAGCTTTCATTCCTCCTTCATGAAGCCTCTGGGGCCGGCATGGCGAGTTTCTAATCCGGCACAATTCAATGCGGGGGACCTGATTGCGACGCCCATGCTTCCGCAAGCCGAGGCGTGAGCAAGGCGCGGGCGCGTACAAGGCGCAGCTCAGGGAGAACCTCCCGCTGAGACGCAGGGATGCGAAGACATCAGGAAAAACTTCTCTCCAACGCTCCCGGAGGACTTCAGCCACGGGATGTGCCCTCGCCATCCACCAACCGACCCACGCGATGGCCCCGAACCCGCGATGCCTGCCATGGCCCAAGAGCGCCAACGGCGCGACACACGCCATCCCGGGGCAACGCCCCGGGATGGCTCATCCCCAACCATTCCAAGCCCTGAATGGGCGGCCCAAACCATGGTTCATGGAGACATGCCAAAAAAAGCGTCAAGCCGCCGGACCGTCCGCATCATGGCCGAGGCGGAACCCAAAACCTCCGCGTCTCCGCGCCTCGGCGGGAGATCTTTCTCCAGCCCAAATGCATCGCGGTGGGCCAGGTGCCCTCGCGCGGCGGCAAGGATGCCGAATCCCCGTGCGCAAGGTGAGGGCACCCGGCCCTAATCGCCAACCTTGGTCTGCTTCATCTCCGCGTCAGGGGAACCGAGCACCATCGACGTCCCGCGAAGACTTCAGTCCACGGACATGATCCGCCGGCCCGGGATGGCCCTCCTTTTTTGGATCTCGAGTATTTCGTGCCGCCATGACGCGAGGAAGGCAGTCCCGGGAATGCCCCAGCCGGGGTTCATGCCCATCCGCCAAGATGGCGTGTTGGCACGAAGCCTGCCGCAACCCATCCGCTTGGGGATCGAGAGATCCACTCCCTCTTGCGCGGGGACATGGGAGGCCCATGGCCGGTCCGCGCGCATCCTTGTAGCCGGCAAGCAAACGCCATAGCCTCTGGCCCCATGAAGGTGATCGGGCGTTGGTCCTCCTCGGCATGGTTGGCGGCATGGGTCATGGGTCAGGCCTGCCTAGCCCAGCCAGCCGCGCCCACCCCCGCCGGCTCCGAGGCGGTCCTCAATGGCATCATGGCCCAGGTCAACTCCTCCGTGATCACCATGGAAGAGGTGTACCGCCGGGCCCGGCGCTCCATCGAGCAGATCGCGCGGCGCGCCCGCAACCAAGAGGAGTTCAACCGCGAGGCCCTCAAGGTGCAGAAAGACATCCTTGAGCAGGCCATCGACCGCAGGCTCGTGATGGACGACTACGAGAAGGGAACCCGCAAGTATCCGGAATCCACCATCGACGGCTTCATCAAGGACAACATCAAGCGCGAGTTCGGGGACCGCCTGACCCTCACCAAGATGCTCCGCGATGCCGGCCGCACCTACGACTCGTTCCGGCAGGAGGAGCGCGAGGCCTTCATCGTCTATGTCATGAACCGCTCCAAGGTCTCCAGCGAGATCATGATCTCCCCGCGGCGCATCGAGCAGCGCTACAACGCCACCCAGGACCGCTTCCGAGTCGGCGACCGCGCCAGGCTCCGCATGATCGTCGTCGATGCCTCCCGGCACGCCCGCGGCGAGGCCCGCAAGGTCGCCGATGCCGCCTTCGCACGGCTCAAGGCAGGCGAGGATTTCGCCAAGGTCGCATCCGAGGTGTCCGACGACTCCCGCACCTACAAGGGCGGCGACCGCGGCTGGATTGACTCCAAGGAAAAGGCCCTTCGTGCCGATCTCCAGGCCGCCGTCTTCAACCTCCAGCCCGGCGCCATGAGCGAGGTGCTCGAGTTCGACGGCTCCTGCTTCATCGTGAAGGTGGAGGAACGCAAGCCCGCCCAAGTCCGCCCCCTCACGGAGGTCCGCATCGAGATCGAGCGCGAACTCAAGCAGGAGGAGGCCGAGCGGCTCCAGAAGGCATGGTACGGCCGCCTCCGCAAGAAGGCCTTCATCCGGTACTTCTAGCGTGCCCCGCCCTTCCCCAGAGGTCGTCCTCGGGCTCACGCTGGGCGACGTCACGGGAATCGGTCCCGAGGTCGCGGCCCGGTCCGTCGCATCCCTTCCTCCCGGGGACCCCACGCGCATCGTCGTCTTCGGCGACCCCGTCGCATGGGCCCGCGCCGCGACCATGGCCGGAATCGACCCCGCCCCGGGCCCGTGGAATGGACGCCGCACCTTTCCGGGACGCCTCCGGATCGCCGACTGCGGCATGGCCGTGCCCGCCCATGCAAATCCATGGGACCCCGTCGTCGGCGCCGCAGCCATCACATGGCTGGACGGTGGAGCCATGGCCTGCCGGGACGGCCTGCTCGACGGCCTCGTCACCGCCCCGCTGTCCAAGGCCGCCGTCGCCCGTGCCGGCCACCCCGGCTTCACCGGTCAGACCGAGCATCTCGCCGCCCTGTGCAAGGCATCCCGCTTCGCCATGATGTTGCTGGGACACGACGACAGGGACCGTTGGCTCCGGGTCGCCCTCGCAACAACCCACCTCGCCCTTCGGGACGTGCCCGCCGCCCTCACCGTGGACGCCGTCGCGGCCGCCATCCACCTCGCCTCGCATGCATGCGACGACCTCGGCATGGCCTCGCGCCGCGTTGGCGTCTGCGGGCTCAACCCCCATGCCGGCGAGGACGGGCTCATGGGCGACGAGGAAGCCCGCATCATCGGCCCCGCCATCGAACGTTGCCGCGCGCAGGACATCGATGTTTCCGGCCCGTTCGCCGCCGACACCTTGTTCCACAGGGCGTTGCACGGGTCCTTCGACGCCGTCGTGGCCCAGTACCACGACCAAGGACTTGCACCCCTCAAGCTCGTCGCCTTTGACAACGGCGTGAACTGGACGCTTGGCCTGCCGTGGCCCCGAACCTCGCCCGACCATGGCACCGCCCATGACATCGCATGGAAGGGCCTTGCCAACCCTTCCAGCATGGCCTCCGCCCTGCGCCTCGCCGTCCAGCTCGCACGACGCCGCGCCGCCTTGGGCACGCCCATCCTCCCGCAGGAAGGATCATCCCAAGGCTACTCCTCCGAGTAGTTCAGGTAGCCGATGAACATCTCCTCGTCCGTTTGCTCCCCAAACCGGACCTCCGCCCCGGGATTCGGGTTCCACGGGTTCCATGCCGAGTTGTCGAACCCGCCCAGCAACCGGATCGTCGTCCCCGCCGGGTACCGCCGCGGCGCCGACAACCGGTACATGCTCTGCCACGCGAAGTCGTAGTTCGGCACGTTGAGCAACGTGTCCACCGTCCCGTCCGGCAACACCGCCTCGAACCGCATGCGCTTCCCCCGGTAATGCATGTGCGGGCTCATCTCGTACACCGTCACCGCCCTCGCAAAGCTCATCGACGCCGTCACCGCCATGTCCTTCGCGCCGGCGGGGATCACGAACGACGTGTCATGCGCCGCACCCGTCTTCAGCTCCTTGGCCGGGGGCGTTGCTGCCAGGTACAACCCAATCTGCGTCTCGTCCGTCTGCGCCGTCCCCACCGGCGTGTAATGCATCTGGAACACGATGTAGCTCCCACGCTTGAGCAACTTGCCGGTGCCCTCCGGGTACAGCGACTGCTCCATCCCCGGCACGTATGCCGCAAAGAAGCCGCCAAGGCCTCCCTGCACTTGCAGCAGGTCCGCAAAGCTGCTCGCCGTGAACACCAACGCATGATGCACCACCGCCCGGTTCCCCGGGCGCACCACCGCCGCCTTCAGCCACACGTTCGAGCTGAATGGGCTCGCCACGAACGTGTACTGGTACGGCACCTCCGCCTGCGAGCTCTTCGCCGGGATGTTCTGCCGCGGAATCGTCAGCACCCGGTCCGGCTTTCCCAACGGCCAGTCCACCGGAGGCGCCGGCGCCCTCGTCGCCAGCGGGTCCGTCCCGCTCCCCTTCGGCGCGCCCGCGTCCAGCCACGCCACCAACCGCGCCACCTCCCCGGGCTCCAGCGAGAAGTCGTTCGCGAAGACTCCCTTCGGCGCGTCCGCATGCCAGGGCGGCATCAACCCTTCCAGCAAGTTCGCCTTCATCGCCGCCACCTTCCCCTCCAAAACCGCATGGTTCGTCATCGCAAACGACCCAATGTCGCCCGGCCGATGACAGTTCACGCAGGATCGTTGCAGCAAGGGCGCCACCCATGTCTCGTAGTCGGGCACCTTCATCGACGCCAACCCCAGCTCCCGTCCCTTCGCCGGCGTACGCGGATACCGCACCACCTTGCCCGCAAGGTACGCCTCCACCGCGTCCCCAAGAAATTCCTGCCTCAGGCTCGTCCCGTTCACCTCCACGCGGTCCGCCACCACCCCCTTGTACACCTCCTCCATCATCTCCGAGGTCACCGCCACCACCTCCCCCACCCGGCCGCCCCCAAAGCTCCGCGTCACCACCTGCGCCCCGTCATGCAACACGGGCTCCCCAACCCCGGCCGCCATGACCGCCCCAGCCAACGACCCGCGCCCATCCACCGGGTTCACAAACCAAAACCGAACCGGCTTCCCCCGGAACCGCTCCATGACCGGCCGCAACTCCAACGCAACACCCGCCAACCCGGCATTGTCCGTGAACGCCAGCACCACCACCCGCGCATCGCCCTCCCGCAGCAGGTCATGCGACGCCCCGGCATGGTCCGTGAGACGGAAATTCCAGATCGGCGCGGCAGGCGGACGCGGCGTCGTTCGTTGCCACCGATAAAACCTCCGGTGCTCCGCGCGCGACGCCGGGTCATGCCACGCATGCTCCGCCGCACCCGTCGCATGCAAAACCGTTTCCCATGGACCACCCGGGTCCTCCGACGCCATCAGCTCATACAACGACCCCGGGTCCGCCCCACGCACCTGCACCCGCGGCAACCGGCAGGCCGGGTCAAGGTCCGACACGAGATCCTCCGCCTGCATCGCCCACGCCCCAAGCCCGGCCAACCACGCCGACATGGCCCACACCATTGCCCTCATGGCCCCATCCAACACGAGGGTTCGCCGGATATCAACCCGTCTCCCGCGCCTCGAAACCGCGCGTAAGCCCTTCTTGAGTGCCCGGTTCGCGCCTCACGCGGCCCCACCGCCCGGTGGACCCAGCACGATCTCCTCGTGTCTTCGCGTCTCCCCATGAACCCGCCGGGTGGTCGCCGCGGCAGGTTTCCATGGCCCCATCCACCAAGCCCTGCCTTGGCCCTGGTCCTCGTGTGAACAGAAAAACAGCGGCTCGTTCGGCGTTCCCGGGCGTCAGGAAGCGCGGAATGGCTCGCACAAGGACGCGAAGAACGCAGGCAAGGCGGTGCCCATGCCGAGGCTCGTGTCCATTCGCTCCGGCCACGCGTTGGCACGCAGCCTGCCAAGGCTCGCCGGCCCGTGGACCGGGGGATCGCCCGCTGCCTGCGCCCGGAACGGGAGGCAGACCCGTGACATCGGCTCCCGTGCCGACGACCGCACCCCGCCGGCGGCGGCCTCGTTGCCCCCGGGCAACCCATGCCATGCAAACCCACGGTTGAATTGGGCGGCGACCTTCGGCAGCGTCCGTCCAGCATGCCGGGACAGCGCCCCGGCAACGTCTCGCCTCCATGAAAACGAATCACGCCAGCCCTCGCGGCTTCACGCTCATCGAGCTCCTCGTCGTCATCGCCATCATCGCCATCCTCGCCGGGATGCTGCTGCCCGCCCTCGGCAAGGCCAAGCTCAAGGCCACCGGCGCCGCCTGCGCCAGCAACCACCGCCAGCTCGGCCTCGCATGGACGCTCTATTCCAACGACTTCAACGACAACCTCGCCCCCACCGACACATGGCGTAACCGCGCCAACGTCAACGTCCCGCTCACCGGCGGCGGCTATTGGGCGGGCCCCACCCCGGACATCGCCAACGGCATCTCCCTCGAGGAGGCCATGCGGCGCGTCCGCAACGGGCTCACCAACGGCCCCATGTGGGCCTATGCCCAAGCCGTCGGGTCTTATCACTGCCCGGGCGACCTCCGCAGCAAGCGCAAGCCAGGCCAAGGCTGGGCATGGGACAGCTACTCCAAGGCCAATGGCATGAATGGCATTCGCAACTGGGAGGCCGCCCAAACCCCCTTCAGCAAGGTCTCCGACGTCAACAACCCTTCCGAGTCGTTCGTCTTCATCGAGGAGTCCGATCCCCGCAACTCCAACCTCGGCACATGGGTCCTCTCCGTCGCATCCCCCGGCTGGATCGACCCCTTCGCCATCTTCCATGGCAACTTCTCCACCTTCGTCTTCCAGGACGGCCACTACGAGGGCCGCAAATGGACCGAGGCCCGCGTCATCCAGGCCGCCAAGGACTCCGCCGTCGGCAAGTCCTCCTTCAACTGGGCCGGCGGGGGGCGCACCAACCCCGACTTCCGCTGGGTCTGGACCAAGTACCGCTACATCAACTGGAAGGACCTCCCCTGACCCCGTCGCCCCCGCGGCGACCCCGATGATCCCCCAAACCGACGTCGTCGTCCTCGGAGGAGGCGCCGCCGGGCTGTTTTGCGCCGCAGTCGCCTCAGCCCGCGGACGCTCCGTGGTCGTCCTCGAACACCAACCCCGCGCCGGCAACAAGGTCCTCATCTCCGGCGGCGGCCGCTGCAACTTTACCAACCGCCACGCCAACGCCTCCCACTACGTCACCCACGGCAGCCCCCACTTCGCCAAGTCCGCCCTCGCCAGGTATTCCCCGGCCCACTTCCTCCAACTCGTCGAGTCCTACCGCATCGAGTGGCACGAGCGAAAACACGGGCAGCTCTTTTGCACCCATTCCTCCCGGCACATCCTTTCCATGCTCGAGTCGGAATGCGCCGCCAGCCACGCACGCATCCTCCCCGCCTCCCGCATCCTCTCCGTCCAACGCGCCCACCCGGCCAGCGCGCATCCATGGGAAGTCAAGGCCTCGACCGGAACCTTCCTCGCCTCCTCCGTCGTCGTCGCCACGGGGGGCCTCTCCTTCCCTCGCCTCGGCGCCACCCCCTTCGCCCATGAACTCGCCCGCGCCCATGGACTTCGGGTCATCCCACCCCGCCCGGGCCTCGTCCCCCTGACATGGCTCCCCAACGACTCCTCCGACTTCGCCGGGCTCTCCGGGATCGCCATCGAGTGCGAGGCCTCTTCCCACCCCGACGCCCCCTCCTTCCGCGAGGCCGTCCTCTTCACCCACCGGGGCCTCAGCGGCCCCGCCATCCTCCAGGTCTCGTCCCATCGCCAGCCCACCGACCCCATCCATCTCAACCTCCTCCCGGGAATCGACGTGCCGGCATGGCTCTCCGCGCCCGAACGTCGCGGCCTGTCCCCACGCCTCGCCCTTCGCTCCATCCTCCCCGAACGCCTCGCCCAAGCATGGTGCGCCCGTCATGCGATGGACCGGCCCATCGCCCAATGGCCCCGGCGCGACCTCGATGCCCTTGCCCAGTCCCTCTGCCGCTGGACCATCCAGCCGGCCGGCGACGAGGGCTACCCCAAGGCTGAAGTCACCCTCGGGGGCATCGATACCACCGAGCTGTCGTCCAAGACCCTCGAGTCACGCTCCGTGCCCGGCCTCTTCTTCATCGGCGAGGCCGTGGACATCACCGGATGGCTCGGCGGATTCAACTTCCAATGGGCATGGGCGTCCGCTCATGCAGCCGCCATGGCCGCCTAGGCGCACCGCCCGCTCCCTGCCCCCACCCTTGACCATTCCATCGACCGCTGTTAGGCCCCAACCCATGCGCGAGCCCTCCCGTCGTCTAGCCGCCGCCCTCGCGTCGGCATTCCTCCTCGCCGGATGCCAGCCCTCCGGCAGGGATTCCTTGATCCGGGGAGATGCAGCGCTCAACGCCGGCCATGCCGAGGAGGCCGTCCGCTGGCTCGAACGCGCCGCCCAGCTCCTCCCCACCGACGCCGAGGCATGGAACCGCCTCGGCATCGCCTATCACCACGCCGGACGCGCCGCAGACGCCGAAAAGTCCTATCAACGCGCCCTCCACTTCAACCGCGACCTCTTCGACGCCCACTTCAACCTGGGCGAGCTTCACCTCGAGCAAGGCCGTCACCGTGACGCCGAGGCCGACTTCCGAACCTTCCTCTCCGCATCTCCTGCCCACGCACAGAACCCCTCCGCATGGCGCGGCCTCGGCCTTGCCTACCTCGCCCAGCGCCAGCATCCCAACGCCGAGCTCGCCCTTGGCAACGCCACCAAGCTCGCCCCGTCCGACCCCGCCGCATGGAACGCACTCGGCGTCTCCCGTTTCCACCTTCGACGCCACCGCGACGCCCAATCCGCACTCCTGCAAGCCATCAAGCTCGACCCCAACCTCGCGGACGCCCACCTGAACCTCGCCGTCATCCTTCACCACCATCTCTCCAACCCGCGGGACGCCCTCAAGCAGTACCAATCCTTCCTTGCCCTCCAGCCCAACTCCCCGGAGTCCGCATCCGCCCGCTCCGCCGCCCAAGACCTCTCGTACCGCCTCGGCATCGCCACTCCCACTCCCACTCCCACTCCCACTCCCACTCCCACTCCCACTCCCACTCCCACTCCCACTCCCGCTCCCGCTCCCGCTCCCGCCACGCCCCAACCCGCCCCCAAGGGCCCGCCCGCCGCAGCCACGCCGACGCCCCCATCCACCCACCCGCCCGCCATCGCCAAGGTTCCCCCGGCGCCTGCCGCGCCGACTTCCCCCCAAGCCAACCCCGCCCCGAAGCCCTCCCCCACGGTCTCAAGCCCCAAGGCTCCCCCTCCCGGCACCCCCGTCCAAAACCCGGCCCCGATCCTCGTCTCGATCACCCCATCCCCAGCACGCCCCACCTCAACCCCAATCCAACCCTCGCTCCAGGCACCTCCCGTCCCAGTCACTCCCATGCCCACGCCCCCACCCCCCACCCTCGAAGTCATCACACTCTCGGATGACCCGCCCCCCCGCATCGCCCTAGACCCGCCCCCCGCCCCGTCCACCCCGTCCACCCCGTCCGCCCCGTCCGCCCCGTCCACCCCGTCCGCCCCGTCCACCCCGTCCACCCCG
>CAIYFP010000346.1 GCA_903925515.1 uncultured Verrucomicrobiota bacterium | reverse complement strand
CCCTTCTCGACCTTGTAGGTGATGGGGAGGGTGAGGGCGCGATAGCCGGAGTGATCGATGTGCTTGAGCTTGCTGAACTCCTCCGGGGTAAGGACGGGGTTCTTGAGCTTGATGAGCGCGCAGCTTTCGGGGGCGGGCTCGAGGAGGTTGCTTTCGCAACCGATGGTGGTGTCGGAGGAGGTGACGATTTCCTCGCGGATGCAATCGAGGGGAGGGTTGGTGACCTGGGCGAAGAGCTGCTTGAAGTAGTTGTAGAGGAGCTGGGGCTGGCTGGAGAGGACGGCGAGGGGGGTGTCGGTGCCCATGGAGCCGACGGCCTCGACGCCGTCACGGGCCATGGGGACCATGAGCATGCGGAGGTCCTCGAAGGTATAGCCGAAGGCCTGCTGGCCTTGGAGGAGGGGCATGCGGTCGTCGGACTCGGCCTTGCTGGGCTCGGGGAGCTGGGCGAGGTCGAGGAGGTGTTGGTTGAGCCATTGCCGGTAGGGCTGCTCGCGGGCGATGGACTCCTTGATCTCCTCGTCGGCGACGATCCGGCCCTCGGCGGTGTCGATGTAGAACATGCGGCCTGGCTGGAGGCGGCCCTTTTCGCGGACGTTGGAGGGCTCGACGGGGAGCACGCCGACCTCGGACGCCATGATCACGAGGTCATCCTTGGTGACGTAGTAGCGGGCGGGGCGAAGGCCGTTGCGGTCGAGGGAGGCGCCGATGCGGGTGCCGTCGGTGAAGGCGATGCATGCGGGGCCGTCCCATGGCTCCATGAGGCAGGAATGGTACTCGTAAAAGGCCTTCTTCTCGTCGCTCATGGACTCGTGGTTCGACCATGGCTCCGGGATCATCATCATCATGGCGTGGGGCAGGGAGCGGCCGGCAAGGACGAGGAGCTCGAGGACGTTGTCGAACATGGCGGAGTCGCTGCCGTTGGGGTCCACGACGGGGAGGATTTTCTCGACGTCCTCGCCGAAGAGGGCGGAGGCGAACATGGACTCGCGGGCGTGCATCCAGTTGATGTTGCCGCGGAGGGTGTTGATCTCGCCGTTGTGGGCGATGAAGCGGTAGGGGTGGGAACGGTTCCAGCTTGGGAACGTGTTGGTGGAGAAGCGGGAATGGACGAGGGCGAGGGCGGTGGTCATGCGCTCGTCGCGGAGGTCGGGGAAGTACTTGGAGACCTGGTCGGTGAGGAGCATGCCCTTGTACACGAGGGTTCGGGCGGAGAGGGAGCAGACGTAGAAGAACTGGCTGCCGTCCATGGTGGAGCAGCGGATCTGGGTGTAGGAGCGCTTGCGGATGACGTAGAGCTTGCGCTCGAACGCGGCTGGGTCGGCGATGTCGGCGCCCTTGCCGATGACGGGCATGGCGATCCATGGCTCGCCGGCCTTGGCGGTGTCGCCGAGGGAGCTGTTGTCCGTGGGGACCCTGCGCCAGCCGAGGAAGTCCTGGCCCTCGGAGTTCACGATCTTCTCGAAGGCAAGCTCGACCTTGCGGCGTTGCTTGGGTTCGCGGGGAAGGTAGAGGAGACCGGTGCCGTATTCGCCGGGAGCCGGGAGCCGGATGTTGGCTGTGGCGCATGCGGCGGCGATGAACTCATGGGGCATCTGCATGAGGATGCCGGCGCCGTCGCCCGTGTTGACCTCGGAACCGCAGGCGCCGCGGTGGTCGAGGTTGTTGAGGATTTGGAGGCCGTTTTGGACGAGGGCATGGGATTTGACGCCCTTGACGTGGGCGACGAAGCCGACGCCGCAGGCGTCGTGCTCGTGGGCAGGATCATAGAGACCCTGCTTGGTGGGGGGCTCGGTCCGTGGAGTGGTGGCTCCGATGATCTGTGTCGTGTCCATGCTCGTGTTCACTGCGACGCGACATTGAAAAGGCGAGTGCGGGAGTGTGGAAGATTTTTCGCCTCATGATTTGCAGTGATTGGAGGGCGTGACGGGGCGGTGCGAGGTGCATGGCTGACCGTTTCGATGCGCGTGGAAGGATTTTCGATGGGCGGCGGGGAGGATGGGCCTTGTAGGGGCTGGGGTTGGGGCATGTAATGGACGGGCCGCAAAAAAGGGCGGCGACCGTCATGAGCATTTCCATGTTGATCGTTCGACTCGTTGGTTTGGTGGCGATGGCGGCGGCGGGTGGGCTTGCCCGTGGGGCTGGGCCCTCGATTCCCCCGGCGCTGGAGCCGTGGCGGGATTGGGCGACGTGGGACGCGCCACACCGGGGGTGTCCCACGTCGTGGTCGGATCCCAGGGCGCACCGATGTTTCTGGCCGGGCCGGCTTGACCTTGAGGTGACGGAGACGGGCGGGACGTTTGGGCTGACGGTGGTGGCGTTTCATGAGGCGTGGGTTCCGTTGCCGGGGGGAGGGGCCGCATGGCCGCAGGATGTCCGGGTGGATGGGAGGGCCGGCGCGGTTCTTGAGCGGGAAGGGGTGCCCCACGTGCGGATGGGGGCCGGGACGGGGCGCGTGGAGGGGCGTTTTGAGTGGGGAAGCCTGCCCCAGACGCTCCGGATTCCGGCGTCGGTGGGCTTGCTGGGGTTGTCGCGGGACGGGAGGGCGGTGGAGGCCCCGACCTGGGACGCGTCGGGAACGCTCTGGCTGAGGCGGGACGGTGCGCCGGGATCGGCCGAGCGGGACACGTTGGCGGCGAAGGCGTACGCGTTGCTGGAGGACGGGATTCCGATGTGGTGGCGCCTTGAGGTGGAGTTGACGGTGGCGGGCAAGAGCCGGGAAGAGGACCTTGGCAACGTGTTGCCGGAGGGCTGGAGGCTGGCGTCCGTGGCGTCGCCGATCCCGGTGACGGTGGACGAGGGCGGGCGGGCGCGGGCGCAGGTGCGTGCGGGGAAGTGGACGGTGAAGGCGGAGGCGTTCCGGGTGGATGGGGCGAGGGAGGTGCGGTTGCCGGGCGGGGTGCGACCGGTGGCGGCGGAGATGCTGGTGGCGTTCCGGGCGCGTCCTGAGCTTCGGACATTGGAGTTGTCTGGGGCGACGGCGGTGGATGCGTCGCAGACCTACGTGTTGGCATCGTGGCGGGATCTTCCGGTGTACCGGTGGGATGCGTCACGGCCGCTGGGGCTGGCGGAGCGAATGCGTGGGATGGGGGACAAGAAGCCGGGGGGATTGTCGATTGAGCGGGAGCTGTGGCTGGACGAGGACGGGGCGGGGCTGACGTTCCGGGACCGGATCACGGGGCCGATGCAGCAGGTGTGGCGGCTGGACGTGGCGGAGGGGCAGCAGTTGGGGTCGGTGCGGAGTGGAGGGCAGGGGCAGTTGGTGACGCGGAACCCGGCGAACAACGCGTTGGGCTTCGAGGTGCGGGCGAGGAACCTTGAGGTCGAGGCGACGGGGCGGGCGATGGGGGTGGGGGAATGGCCGGCGACGGGCTGGCGGGCGGACGCGGAGCCGGCGCGGGTGACATTGCATCTGCCGCCGGGGTGGCGGTTGTTTGCGTTGTTCGGGAGCGACTGGGTGCGGGGGGACTGGCTGACGGCATGGACGTTGCTGGACCTGTTTCTTTTGCTGGTCTTCACGCTGGCGGTATTCCGGCTGCGAGGGGCGTGGGCGGCGGCGTTGGCGTTTGCGGCGTTCGGGCTCGCGTATCACGAGCCGGGTGCGCCGCGGTATCCATGGCTGGCCTTGCTGGTGCCGATGGCGTTGGCGCGCGTGATTCCGGCAGGCAAGGCGCGTCGCGTGGCGGGGCTGGCGCAGGGGGTGGCGGCGGTGGTGCTTGTGCTGTTCCTTGTCCCGTTCGTGGGGCGTCAGGTTCAGCAGGCGTTGTACCCGCAACTGGAGCCGACGCCGGGCCAGCCGATCCCGGCAGGATCCTATGCGGGGGTGGAGGTCATGGGAAGGGTGGGCGGGGCGCAAGGTCAAGCCGAGCTGGACCCGCGAGGGATCCGCGCACGGATGGGGGCATCTGTATCGCTGGCGAAGCCGCAGCCGGCGCCCGGCGGGGATGGCGCGCAGCGTTATTCGGGCAACCTGTTGCAGGACGCCAAGGCGCGCATCCAGACGGGGCCCGGGATTCCGGAATGGACGTGGCGTTCGGTGTCGTTTGGGTGGAACGGTCCGGTGCAGGCCTCGCAGACGGTTCGTGCGGTGCTGGTGCCGAGGTCGGTGGAGCGTGGGTTGTCGGTGTTGCGGACGGCCATGGTGGCCGGGCTGGCGGCGATGCTGGCGTTGCGTCGTGGAATTGGGCGAGGCGATGGGCCGGGGAGTGGGCCGGGGAGTGGGCCGGGGAGTGGGCCGGGGAAGGATTCTGGGGCAGGCGGAAGGCTGGCTGGGGCTGCGGGGGCGATGGCTGGGCTGGCGTTGGCGGCCGGGTGGGGTGGTTTCGGGGCGTCGGGCCTGATGGGCGCGGACACGGCGGGCATGGGCACGATTCCGGACGCGGCGACGATCGAGAAGCTAAGGGAGCGCCTGCTGGCGGTTCCGGACGCCTATCCGAACGCGGCGAGCATCCCGGTGGCTTGGTTGAAGATCGAGGGGCGAAAAGTCCGTGTGGAGGCGGAGGTGCATGCGGCATTACGGGTGGCGGTGCCGGTGCCCGGGCGCTTGCCGGCGTTTTCGCCGGTCGCGGTGGATGTGGACGGGGAGGCTGCGGCGACGGTGCGGCGGGACGACGGGTTCGTGTGGGTGGTGGTGGAGCCGGGGGTTCACCGGGTGAGGCTGGAGGGATGGCTGCCCTCGGCGTCGGAGTGGGAATGGTCGTTTGGTTTGAAGCCGAGGCGTGTCCGGGTGGAGGCGCCGGAGTGGACGGTGGCCGGGGTTGGGGTGGACGGGGTGCCGGAGGCGCAGGTGTTCCTTGCGCCGCGATTGCGTGCGGCGACGGCGACGGCGAGCTACGAGCAGCAGAGGGTGGAGTCGCTGGTGGCGATCGAGCGTCGGCTGGAGCTGGGGTTGCTATGGCAGTCGCGGACGGTGGTGACGCGGTTGACGCCGCCGGGGCGGGCGGTGTCGTTGCGGGTGCCGTTGGGGCCGGGCGAGACGGTGGTCTCGCAGGGCTGGGTGGTGCAGGACGGGATGGTGGAGGTGCGGCTTGGGGCGCAGGAGCGGGAGGTGTCATGGGAGGGGACGTTGGCGGCGACGAACCGGCTGGCGTTGGCGACGCGGCCGGGAGACGCGTGGGTGGAGCGTTGGCAGGTGGAGACGTCGCCGGTTTGGAACGTGGGTCTGGAGGGTTTGCCTCCCATGTTCGAGGCGGGTCAGGGGCAGCTGGTCCCGACATGGCGTCCGTGGCCCGGGGAGTCGGTGGGCCTGACGGTACGGCGGCCGGAGGCGGTTGCGGGGGCGACGGTGACGGTGAACCGGGCGTTGCACTCGGCGAGCCTTGGGCGTCGGCAGCGAAGCTCGACGCTGGAGTTGGCGTTGCGATGCAGCCATGGGGAGGACTTTGGGATCGAGCTGCCGGAGGGGGCGGAGGTGACGCGGCTGGCGGTGGAGGGCAAGGACGTGCCGGTGCGGCGTGAGGGGGGGAAGGTGATGGTGCCGTTGCAACCCGGGGAGCAGGGGGTGTCGATCGCGTGGAAGGAGACGAGGGGGCTTGGGTGGCGTGGTGGGAATGCGGCGGTGCGGTTGCCGGTGGAGGCGGCGAACGTGATGACGACGGCGGCGATTGGGGAGGACCGTTGGGTCTTGTGGGCAACGGGCCCGCAGCGTGGGCCTGCCGTTCGGTTCTGGGGGGTGCTGGCGTTGGCGTTGATGGGTGCGGCGGCGCTGGGGCGGGTGCCGGGGACGCCGATGGGGACGGGGTCATGGATGTTGCTGCTGGTGGGATTGACCCAGGCGCCGTTGGCGTCGGCGGTGGTAAGCATTGGGTGGTTCTTCATGGTGCGATGGCGAGGGGAGGGCGGGTTCGGGGGTTTGCGGCCATGGATGCAGAACGTGATGCAGGCGGGGTTGGTTTGCCTGACGGTGGCGATGGTGGGGGTGTTGTTGTTCGTGGTGGGGGAGGGTTTGTTGGGGAGTCCCCGGATGTTCATCCTTGGGAACGAGTCCACGCGGACCGGGATGCGATGGTTTGAGCCGAGGTCCGGCGCGTGGCTGCCGGAGTGCGGGGTGTATTCGGTGTCGGTGTGGTGGTACCGGCTGTTGATGTTGATTTGGGCGTTGTGGCTTGCGTGGAGCTTGCTGGGGTGGCTTGGGGCGGGATGGCGGGCGTTTGCGAAGGGCGGGATTGTCCGGCGGTCGCCGGGGTCGGCGCGGGCCATGGTGGGGGATGCGGTTGGAGCAGCGGGGGCCGGTGCGGGGACGGTTCAACCGCCGCCGTTGCCACCGGGGAGCGGCGCGGAGTGATGGGTGGGCGGGAAGGGGGGCGCACTTCGCCATTCCCTTCAGGGCGCGGCATTCCCTACGGTCATGCGCGTGCACTTCGACAAGGTGGCCTTGGTGGGCGTGGGCTTGCTTGGCGGCTCGCTGGGGATGTCCCTGCGGGAGCGGCGGCTGGCTGGGCACGTGTCGGGGCATGTGCGGCGCGAGGCGTCGGTGGACGAGTGCCTTGCGCGCGGGGCGGTGGATTCGGCGTCGTTGGTGCTGGAGGAGGTGGTGAGCGGGGCGGGCTTGGTGGTGTTGTGCACGCCGGTGGGGGAGATGCGGGGGATGGCGAGGGCCATGGCCCGGTGGCTTGCGACCGGGGCCGTGGTGACGGACGTGGGTTCCGTGAAGGGGAAGGTGATGCGGGAGGTGTCGAGGGAGTTGCCGGGCGGGAGGTTTGTGGGGAGCCATCCGATGGCGGGTTCGGAGCAGACGGGAGTTGGGGCGGCGCGGGCGGACTTGTTTGAGGGAGCGCGATGCGTGGTGACGCCGGGGGAGGGATGCGACGCCGGGGTGGTGGAGCGGGTGGAGGGACTGTGGCGTGGGGTGGGTGCGGAGGTGATGCGGATGACTGCGGAGGTTCATGATGCGTGGGTGGCGCGAGCGAGCCACCTGCCGCACTTGCTGGCGTCGGTCTTGGCGCACGAGGTGTTGGCCCCGACGCATCCGGAGGGGGTGGGGCGGTTGTGCGCGAGCGGGTTTCGGGACACGACGCGCGTGGCCGGGGGGCATCCGGGGATGTGGCGGGACATCTTGCTGGGAAACGGGGACGCGGTGCTGGGGGCGTTGGCGGCGTGGAAGGCGGAACTGGGCCGGGTGGAGGGGTTGATTGCCTCGGGGGATCGTGAGGGGGTGGAACGTTTTCTTTCGGAGGCGCGGGACCGGCGGGAGGGGTGGGTGTCGGCGTGCCGGGGTGGGGGCGTTGCGGGGCGTGCGAGCCAAGGGAGGGGGGTTTAAGAAGCCATGGCACTTCCAGGATGGATCGAGATCGAGCCGTTGGGTGGGTCGCCGGACGTGAGCGTGAGGGTGCCTGGGTCGAAGAGCATCACGAACCGTGCGTTGGTGCTGGCCGCGCTTGCGCGGGGCCGGACGACGTTGCATGGGGCGCTCTGGAGCGAGGACACGCAGGTGATGGTGGAAAGCCTGCGGGCGATGGGCTTTGGGGTGGAGGTGGAGCCGGACGCGGGGGAGGAGGCGAATCGCGTGATCACGGTGGAGGGTGAGGGAGGGCGGATACCGAGGTCGGGGACGGCGGGGGCGCCGTTGGAGTTGCGCGTGGGGAACGCGGGGACGGCGGCGCGGTTCTTGTTGGCGATGGTTTGCCTTGGCGACGGGGCATACCGGTTGTCCGGGGTGCCGCGGATGCATGAGCGTCCGCAGGCGGCCTTGATTCAGGCGCTGAGGGAGCTGGGGTACCGGGTGGATTCGCCGAACGACCGATTGCCGGCCGTGATCCATGGCAAGGGCGGGCCGGGGCCGGGGGTTTGCCATGTGTCGATCGCGGAGAGCTCGCAGTTTGCGTCGGCGCTCCTGCTGGCGGCGCCGGTGGCAGGGTGGGAGGTGGTGGTGGACGGCGAGGCGGACGGGGACGAGGCGCCCTACGTGGCGATGACGACGAGGATGGTGGGGGGCTTTGCGATGGGCGGGGGGCGGTTCGAGGTGGAGCCGGATGCGTCGAGCGGGAGTTATTTCTGGTTGGCGGACTGGTTGTTGCGGGGGGGGCGGCCCATGCCGGCGGGCCGGTCGCCGGTGGCGGGATGGCCTGGGTCGGGATGGCAGGTGGACGCACGGTTCCCGGGATACCTGCCCTTGCCCCCGGAGGTTTCGCGGGAGCGGGACCTTGGGGACAGCATCATGACGGCGATCGTGGGGGCGCCGTTTGCGGGGTATCCGGTGCGATTCACGGAGCTGGGGCGGCTGCGGGTGCAGGAATGCGAGCGGGTGGCGGCATTGAGGGAGGGGTTGACGCGTTGCGGCGGGGTGGTGCGGGAGGAGGGAAACACGTTGATGGTGCTGCCGTCGGCGTTGCATGGGGCGGAGATCGAGACGTACGAGGACCATCGATTGGCGATGTGCTTCGCGACGCTGGGGTTGCAGGTGCCCGGGATTCGCATCCGGAATCCGTCGTGCGTGAGGAAGACGTTCCCGAACTTCTTCAGGAAGCTGGCGGCGCCGGCGCCGGGTGGTTTTGGGGCGACGGTGCGGGACGCGGCCACGGGCCGGGTGCTTTCCGGGGAGGATCTTTTGCCGGGATGAGAGGCGTGGCGAGGGCAGGGGTTGGAGGAGGTGGCGAGCTGAGGCTGCCGGTGGTGGTGGCCATCGACGGGCCGAGCGCGTCGGGGAAGGGGACGTTGGCGCGGCGGTTGGCGGCGGAGTTTGGGTGCGTCTATGTGGACAGCGGGGCGATGTACCGGACGCTGGCGTGGTGGACGTTGCAGAGCGGGAAGCGGTGCCAGAAGCCGATGCGGGTGGAGGACGAGGAGGAGGTGGTGCGGTTGATGCGTCGTTGGGACGCGCGGGTGCGGGTGATCGACGGGGAGGCCTGGATTCACGTGGCGGGATACTTCCCGAGGGAGGAGATCCGGTCGGACCGGGTGGAGAGGGCGGTGCCCGTGGTCGCGCAGATCACGCGGGTGCGCGTCTGGATGGTCGCGTTGCAGCGGGATTGCGCGCGGCATGGGCCGTTGGTGATGGAGGGACGGGACATCGGGACGGAGGTCTTTCCCTTGGCGACGGTGAAGTTTTTCCTTGAGGCGGACGCGGCGGTGCGACAGCAACGGCTGACGGGGCGCGGGAACACGGGGAGCGTGGGCGAGGTTCGTGACGCGATGGATGCGACGCGGCGGAAGGGGGCGTTGTATGCGGCGCTGGACGCGATCCGGATCGACAACACGCACCAGACGGCGGACGAGACCTATGAGATCATGCGGGAGCACGTTTCGAGGCGGTTGGGGCGGATGGCCTAGCGGTGGGTTGCGGGGGTGGGCTGCGGTGTTGGTCTGGCTTGCCCTCCGTGGACTGGTCCTTGGGCAGGGCCGGGGGGACGCCGTGGTGGTGGTCTATCGGGAGGGGAGCGCGGACTCGCGCGGGGTGGCGGAGCATTATGCGAGGGCGCGGGGTGTCCCTGCCGGGCAGGTGATCGGGTTGAGCACGAGCTCGGACGTCACGTTGACGCGGGCGGACTACGAGGTGCAGGTGGAGCGCGCGTTGATGGGCGAGCTTGGGAAGCGGGGGTTGGCGAGGTTTGTGGAGGCGGGCGCCGGGGGCGGTGGAGGCAGGGCGGTGTCGCGGTGCGTCGAGTCGAGCGTCCGGTACCTCGTGCTGGCATGGGGCATGCCCTACCGGGTTGAGAACGCGCCGGCGTTGCTGGCGGGCCAGACGAACGACGTGCCGGCGCCGCTGCAGCGGAACAACGCCTCCGTGGACTCGGAACTGTGCCTGCTGCCGATGGCGGGGCGGTATCCCTTGGTTGCGGGGGTGCCGAACCCGTTCTACTCGACGACAAACCGCCTGGCATTGCACCCGACGAACGGCGTGTTCGTGGTGGGGAGGGTTGATGGGCCGAGCCCCGGGATTGCGCGGCGGATGGTGGACCATGCGTTGATGTGCGAGACGAACGGGTTCATGGGGGAGGGATACTTCGACCTGAGGAACATCACGTCGGGTTCGTACCGGACCGGGGACGTGTGGATCACGAACGCGGCCGCGGCGGCGCGGCGGCTTGGTTTTGCGACCCACGTGGACAACGAGCCGGCCACGCTGCCGGGCAGCATGCCGTTGGCGAACGTGGGGATCTACGTGGGTTGGTACACGCCGGACGTGGAGGGTCCTTTCGCGCGGGACGCGGTGGAGTTCCTGCCGGGTTCGGTGGCCTACCACCTGCATTCGTTCAGCGCGGCGGAGCCGCGGAATCCCCTGAAGCATTGGGTGGGGCCGTTGCTGGCGAAGGGGGCGACGGTGACGTTTGGGAGCGTGGACGAGCCGTACCTTGAGTTCACGCCGAACCCGCATGTGTTCCTTGAGTTGCTGGCGATCGCGGGGTTTGACGTGGGGGAGGCGGGGTTGGCTTCGCAGCCGGTGTTGTCGTGGGCCAACGCGTTCTTTGGCGACCCGTTGTTCAGGCCGTTCGAGAGGGACCTTCTGGCGTTGGAAGAACGGCAATCCAAGGCCAAGAGCCCGGGCCATGCCTGGACGATCCTGAGGCAGGTGAACCTGATCATCCAGGCGGGACAAAGCCCCTCGGTTGTCCGGGACCAGCTTGGGGCGTACCCGTTGAGCACGAACCATCCGGTGCTGGCGGAGAGGGTCGCGCAGCTTCACGCGGCGGACTCGCGGCACAAGCCGGCCGTGCAATGGTACGAGACGGCGCTTGCGCTGAGGCCGAGCCCGCAGCACCGGCTGCGGATGCTGCTTGCGATGGCGGAATCGCTTTCGCTCTCGCAGCAACGGCAGCGGGCGTTCGAGACGCTTCGCGTGGTGGAGGAGCTGAGGCCCGATTACAAGGACGTGCTGTCGTTCCGGCAACGCCAGCTTGAGATGGCGAAGGACATCCTGAACATCGACGAGATGCGGCGGCTGCAGGACGAGATCGTGAGGATCAAGGCGCCCGCGGCGGCGAAGCCGGCCCAGCCGTAGGCGGTCCGTTGGGATGGGGGTGGGAGGCGGCGACCCAAATCCTCGCGCAAGGAGGCGGGAAGCTCGCGATCCGCAAGCGGGCGAGTTGTGGCAGGCTTCGTGCCAACGCGGGTTCGCAGCGGATGGGCATGACCCCCGGGATGGGCATCCCCGGGACCGCGTCCTGCGCGTGTTGGCGGCATGGCGTGAGGAATTCCCCGCTGCATGAATCCTGGATTCTTTCACGCGAAGATCAGGGCCAAGGCGGGCCTTGGTTGATTGGGCCAGTGAAACCTGGCCGGTCGGCCAACCGGCGGTTTCCTTGGTAGCAGAGAAGGATCTTTTCAAGATTCGGTCGGCCCGTGGAGCAACTGGATTGAGATGGCGCGTCGGGCGTCCCGAGCGCACGCTGGCGCGGTCACCGGGAAGCAGGCCGACTGCGTAGGGGTGGTCCGGCATGTGCCGTCACCCCGTTTGGTAGCATGGCCGCAGCCCCCGCGAGCCGACCCTTGGTGGTGTGAGCCTTCCCGGCCCACAACCCCGTTCAGGAGATTGACCAGCTTCTTTCGGCGGCTGCCCCGATG
>CAIYFP010000345.1 GCA_903925515.1 uncultured Verrucomicrobiota bacterium | reverse complement strand
TTGCGCAAGCAGATCGAGCAAGCACGACCGATCCAACTGCATCGTCCCGGCTTAGCCGAGCCGCGTCCTGAGCTCGTCCGCCATGGCCATGAACGCATTTGCCGCCGCGCTTCCAGGCTGGCTCATGACCGCCGGAATTCCAGCGTCCCCGCCCTGCCGAACCCCGATGTCGAGCGGGATTTCCCCAAGGAATGGCAAGCCGCGCCGCGCCGCCTCGCGCCTTCCGCCGCCCTCCCCGAAGACATGGATGCGCGAGCCGTCGGGGGCGTCCATCCATGCCATGTTCTCGACGATGCCGAGGATCGGCACCTGAACCTTCTCGAACATGGCGATGCCCTTGCGGACGACGCCGACGGAGGCCTCCTGCGGCGTGGTGACCACGACCCCGCCATCCAAGGCCACCGTCTGGCAAAGGGACAACTGGGCGTCGCCCGTGCCCGGCGGCAAGTCCACAAGGAGGTAGTCAAGTTGGCCCCAGTCCACCTGCGAGACGAACTGCTGGATCGTCTTCTGCACCATGGGCCCGCGCCAGATCACGGCTTGGTCCGGCTCGAGCAGGAACCCCATGCTGATCAGCCTAACCCCATGCGCCACGGGCGGGATCAACCGCTCGTCCTCGGAGATCAGCGGCCTCTCCTGCAAGCCCATCATCAGCGGGATCGACGGCCCGTAGATGTCCGCGTCCATCAACCCCACCCGCGCCCCGCGCAACGCGAGCGCGCAAGCAAGGTTGACCGCGCAGGTGGACTTGCCGACGCCGCCCTTGCCCGAGGCGACGGCGACGACGCGGCGGATGCGCGGGTCCTTTTGCCTCTGGAAAATGCCCGCGGGCTGCGTCGCCGCACCTTGGGGGGTCGGAACCTTCACCTGCACGTGTGCGTCCGTGAGGTCCGGGAACGCATCCCGGATGGCAAGCCGTGCGGCGTCGGCAATTTGCCTTCCAACCTCCGGGTTGGCCGAGGTGAGCTCGATGAGGACGCCCACCGCCGAGCCGTCCACCTGGACGTCGCGGACGAGGCCGAACGAGACGATGTCGCGGCTGTAGCCGGGGTACTTGACGGAGCGCAGCGCGTCGAGGATGGCGTCCGGGCTGGGGAATTCTGGCATGGCGTGGTCTGCGGGGTGGAGCGGGAGGGCAAACAAAAGCCGCGACACGCGCGTGACGTGTCGCGGCGCCTTGGGGTCAACGGGGCATCACGGCATTGCCGGGAGGGAACCGCCGGCGGGGGCGTGCACGGCCGCGATGGATTCCTTGCCCTTGCGCCCCTTGCCGTTCAAGGCCCGGAGGAATGTCACGATCGACTGGACTTGGTCGTCGTCGAGCTTTTGCCCGAGCTGCAGCCATGCCATCTCGCGGACGGCCTCGGCCAGCGACCTCATGGCGCCGTCGTGGAAGTACGGTGCGGTCAGCGCGATGTTCCGCAGCGAGGGCACCTTGAAGACATGCAGGTCCTCCTCCTCCTTCGTCACCTCGATCCTGCCCTTGTCGGCGAGGTTCTTGTACGGGTTCACGGCGCCGACCTTGCGGAAGCCATTGCCACCGATGGCGGGGCCGTTGTGGCACGTGGTGCACCCGACGGCGACGAACGTTTCGAGCCCCTTCAGCTCTGCCGCCGTGAGGGCCTTGTCGTTGCCCTTCAGGAAGTCATCCACGCGGTCGTGCGTGACCAAGGTGCGCTCAAAGGCCGCGATGGCCTTGGCAAGGTTATCGTAGGTCAGGGCGTTGGCCTCGCCCGGGAAGGCCTTCGCAAACGCCTTCGGGTACGCGCCAATCGAGGAAAGCTTCTCCACGACGGCCGCCTCGCTGGGCATGGCCATCTCGCCGGGGTTCAGGATGGGACCCTTGGCTTGGGCGGCGAGGTCGGCCGCGCGGCCGTCCCAGAATTGTGCCAAGTGGAAGCCCGCGTTCAGCGTGGTTGGCGAGTTGCGTCCCCCGCGCTTCCCGAACGCGCCGGGCGAGGTGGGCTCCATGTCCACGCCCGACTTTCCGCCGTCCACCTGGTGGCAGGAATTGCACGACTGGGAGTTGTTGGCCGACAACCGCTTTTCGAAGTAGAGCTTCTTGCCGAGCGCAACGAGTGCGGGCGAGTCGTTCTCCGAGCCGGGCATCTTGTCCGGGAGCGGCGAGATGACCTCCATGGCCTTCTTGCGGACCTCCGAGGTCGCCTCGGCCATCGTCGGGACCGCGCTCGCGGCGAACAGGGACAGGATCAACAGCGTCTTCGTCATGCCCGCAAGGATGTTGCAACTCCCCGTTCTCGCAACCGTTGGAATGAACCTTGAAACGGCAGCTCGCCGCATTCCGCCCAACCAGCAAGAGACGCCGGTCGAGGTCACGCAAGGGTCTCAGACCCATCCATTTGACATGGGAATGAGGACCACGCCCGGAAGTCCGTCGCGAGGCGGGGACCGGGGTCCCATGTCGGTCTCCTGCGTGCATCCGGAACCGCAGCAGCACCGGGGCCATGGCGATGGCAAAGGAGGCCAAGGCTTGGTTGGCGGAAGCCTGTTCAAGGCCGGCGAATCCCTGACGATTGGGCTCACGGTTCGTTGGGTGCCCGCGGGCCCATTCACCGTCGCAAGCCCTTTTTCAAGGCAAGGCCCGGACATGGGGAACGCGCGGCATGAGGTGACGATCACCCGTGGCTTCTTCATGGCCGAAGCCGAGTGCACGCAAGGCCAACGGCAAATCGTCATGGGATCCAACCGATCGCACTTCAAGGGAGCCGAACGGCCGGTGGAGCAGGTGACGTGGGAGGATGTGGTGGAGTCTTGCCGCAAGCAGACGGCACGCCAGCGCGTGGACGGGTTGCTGCCGGAAGGATGGGAACGGCGGTTGCCAACGCCATGCCGTGAAGCAGAAACGTCCCCACGTCATGGGGCTCGACGACACGATTGGCTACGTGCCGGAGGTGGGTGGCGATTGGCACGGGCCGCGCCCTGCCATGCGTCCCTAGCCCGTATCTTTTCCTGCTGCCATGGGGTTGCATTGGGGGCGCCATGACACGTTGCAGCATTTCTGTCGTGACCGGGTTCCTTGCCGCGGGAACGGCCCTCGCCGTCCACGGCCAGGATTTGGGCGGCGACTTTGACGGCGACGGCCGCCCGGACCGGATCGCGTTGCAGCAGGGACGCCGCATCGTGCAGACGCGCGATGGCAACGGGCCATGGACGAAGGCGGACTTCGCGTTGCCGGAGGACGTAGCCATGGAGGGGAGACCGGGCGACGTTGGGCTGCGCCTCGTCGATCTGAATGGTGACGGCCACGACGACCTCGTGCTTTCCAACGAGCGCACCGTGGCCATCCACCTCTGGACGCGGGTGGTTCAACCCCACCTTGGCTGGGCCAAGGGCTGGACCCACGAGGCCCGCTCGGGCGCACGCAAGGGAACGCCGGACGAGCCCCCGTCCCTTGTGGGCACGACGGTCGGTGCCGACAACGGCGAGGTCGTGGTGTCAGGGTCCGGGGAGCCGAAACGCTTCAGGCCCGCGCGATGGATCGCCATGCCCATGGCGGCGCCGTTGCCCGTCCCGGAGGCCCTCGCCGCATTCCGCATGGCCCCGGGCATCGCCGTGGAGTGCGTTGCCTCCGAACCCGTGGTGGTGGACCCGGTGTACATCGACTGGGACGCCATGGGGAGGCCGTGGGTGGTGGAGATGCGGGACTATCCGTTGGGCATGGACGGCCATGGCAAGCCGGGCGGGCGGGTGAAGGTGTTGTCGGACGACGACGGCGACGGCGTGCATGAGCGGGGGACGGTGTTCATGGACGGGCTGGCGTTCCCGTCCAGCGTCATGCCGTGGGGCAAGGGTGCCTTGGTGGCGGCGGCGCCGGACCTTCTCTACGCGGAGGACACCGACGGCGACGGCGCGGCGGACGTGCGCACCGTGTTGTTCACGGGCTTCCACCCGGGGAACTCGCAGCATCGGTTCAACGGGTTCGAATGGGGCCTCGACGGCTGGGTGTACCTTGCCAACGGCGACAGCGGCGGCTCCGTCCGGTCGGCGCGGACCGGGAAGGTCCTGAAGCTCGCCGGCCGCGACCTCCGCGTGAGGCCCGACACGGGCGAGATGGAGACGGTGTCGGCCCAGACGCAGTTCGGGCGGCGCCGCGACGACTGGGGCCGTTGGTTTGGCAACAACAACCCCACGTGGCTCTGGCAAGTCCGGCTTCCGGAGCATTACCTGCGACGCAACCCGTCCCTCGCCGTGCCGCGCGTGGTGGAGAGGCTGGCCAACTACCCGGACTCCACCCGCGTGTTCCCGGCCAGCGCGCCGATGCAACGGCCCAACCAGCCGTGGTCCCTCAACCATGTGACCAGCGGGTGCAGCCCCACGCCGAACCGTGACGACCTGTTCGGGCCGGCCTACGCGGGCTCGGTCTTCGTCAGCGAGCCGGTGCACAACGTCATCCACCGAGAGGTCCTGCACCCGCACGGAAGCGGGGTTCGCAGCCGGCGGGCGGAAGGCGAGGAACGCACGGAGTTTCTCGCCAGCACGGACCCATGGTTCCGGCCCACCGGCACGCGGATCGGGCCGGACGGCGCGTTGTGGGTCGCCGACATGCAACGATTCATCCTTGAGCATCCCGAGTGGATATCCCCCGAGATGCAGGCCCGGGTGAACGTCCGGGCCGGGGAAGACCGCGGGCGCATCTACCGCGTCGCCCCTGCCGGGTCCGTGCGACGCAAGGCGCCGGCGCTCGCGACGCTGGACACGGCGGGCCTTGTGCGTGCGATGGACCATCCGAACGGCTGGCAACGCGACATGGCCATGCGGTTGCTGGTTGCCCGCAGGGACCCGGCGAGCCCCGCGTGGATCCGGTCCCTTGCGCAACCGGACCATGACCCGCGCGTCCGCGTCCATGCACTGGCCACCCTTGGCGCCATGGATGCCGCCAGCAGGGCCGACGTCCTTCGCGCCCTCTCCGACCCGCACCCGGGCGTCCGCCGGGAGGGATTGCGGCATGCCGAGCGATTCGCGCCGGAGCGAGGCCCCATGCTGGATGCCGTCCGCGCGCTTGTCGCGGACGGCGACGCCGAGGTTCGGTTGCATGCGGCGTTCACGCTGGGGGAATGGCCCGCGAAGGAAGTCGAGGGCGCCCTTCGAGAAGTCGCCTCAAGGCCCGACTCGGACGACTGGACCCGGTGGGCGGTCCAGTCCTCGGTGCCGCCCATGCACGCGTTGTTCAAGGAATTGAAGGCGGGCGCGAAGGTCACGCCACCTCCGGCGGCGCTCGCATCCCTCAAGCCTAGCTCGCCCGACCGCGCCGCCGTGGTCGAACGATTCCATGGCGCGGGCGCGTTGAGGGGCGACGTCGCCGCCGGACGGGCGCGGTTCGTCGAGTTGTGCGCGCCGTGCCACCGCATGAGGGACGTGGGCACGGCCGTGGGACCGGACCTTGGGATGGCCACGAGCAAGCCGGTGGATTGGTGGCTCCACGCCGTTCTCGACCCTGACCAAGCCGTGGAGGCCCGCTATCGCGCATGGACCGTGGAGACGCGCGACGGCGAGACCCTCACGGGGTTGGTGTCGGCGGAGACGGCGAACAACATCGTGCTGCGGCAGGCGGGCGGCGGCGAGTTGCCGGTCCTGCGCGAGGCCGTCCGCAGGATGGAATCCACCGGGCGTTCGCTGATGCCGACGGGCTTCGAGACGGCGTTGGGCATGCAGGGGTTGGCAGACCTGCTGGCATGGGTGCGCGATGAGGGCAGCAGGTGACCCGCCGTCCCGGGAAGGCCGTGCCCCGAGGACGTGCGCCATGGCTCGTTCCGGCATTGGGGCCGCGCGAGGTTGTAAAAAGGCGCGCGCGGGCCGGTTGCTTGCGTCCCATGTTGCCCATGATGGATCGGATGGGATGCCACGCCCCAATCCTCGCGCAAGGAGGTGGGAGGACACGTCTTTTCAACCCTCGTCGGCGCAGCGTGAGGCGAGAACCGGGCGCTCGCGAACGGCTTACGCGGGGATCGGGGCCACAAAAAACCACTTGAGCGTCGGGGCCATCCTCGGGGACGTTCACGGGGTTCGTTGCCCGCGTGGCGGAATTGGCAGACGCGCTAGATTCAGGTTCTAGTGAGTAACATCGTACAGGTTCAAGTCCTGTCGCGGGCACCACCTCCGGCCCCAATTCCCTTTCTTCAAGTGCCCTGGGCCTCTCGGGTCCGTTCCGTCCATCCAGGGGCTGCCCGCGACTCCGGGGATTCCGTCGGCTTCATGGCGGCTTTCGGCTTGGTCCCGGGGTGACGGGCGGGGCACTTTGGGGTGCATGGAATCCCCTACGGTTTCGGTGCCCCAGCGGGCGACCTCCATCGATGCCTACCGCGGCTGGGTGATGTTGCTGATGGCGGGCGAGGTCCTGGGCCTGCATGCGGTGGCGCGGAACCTTCCCGGGTCGGGCTTCTGGGCGTTCCTGGCCCACCAGCAAGACCATGTCGAGTGGCGTGGGTGCACGTTGCACGACCTGATCCAGCCGTCGTTCTCGTTCCTGGTGGGCTGCGCGTTGCCGTGGTCGATCGCGAACCGCCGGGCGCGGGGGCAGGGAATGTCGGGAATGTGGCTGCACACCCTATGGCGGGCGTTCGCGTTGGTTGCGCTGGGGGTGTTCCTGAGATCGACGGGTTCCACGCTGACGCGGTTCACGCTGGAGGACACGCTGTCGCAGATTGGCCTCGGGTACGTCTTCCTGATTTCCTTGTGCACCAACATTACCCTGATTACCCTGATTGCCTTGTGTGCCCTGCACTC
>CAIYFP010000344.1 GCA_903925515.1 uncultured Verrucomicrobiota bacterium | reverse complement strand
TGCCGTCGCCATCGACGTCGCCCAACGCCACGCCGGAGCCATTGAGCAGGACGTGGTTGGTGAGGGAGCGGGAGTCGGCGAGGAGGTTGGTGAATGCGACGCCGGTCGCGGAATGGGGGAGGCGCGTGAGGAAGGCTTGCTGGGCGCGGGGCGGCGGGGGAGCGAGTTCCTGCCAACGATGCCCGGGCGCGTCATGCCATGGCCCGGCTGCGAGGAGGGAGCACGCGAGCCATCCCATGGCGGCGCAAGGTCCGGCGAGACGCCACGGGAGGCATGGCGGTGGCACGCTGGCATTGGCGGCATGGGTGCGTGCCGGGCCATGGGCCGTGGGGTTCGTCATGCGCGGGCCTCGGCGGTCAGGGCGGGGTGGGGATGACCCGGAACCAGCGTTCGTCGCGCCCTTCCAACGGCACCATCATCTCGATCTCGCCGATGCGCCCCGGGCTGTTCGTCTGGACCGCCGCCGCGCCGCCGAGCTCGTTCGAGAACTCGAGCCGGTATCCCCAGCCGACGACGGTGGGAAAGGTCAGGCGGACGAAGGTGTTGTCGAGGAACTGGAGGGTGCGTGGGAACGGATGCCCCGGGGCCATGGGATCGCCGGCGAGGCATTGCTCGCGGACGAGCTGCAACCCGTGCCGGCCGGGATCCTCGCGCGGGCCGCGTTCAAGACCCCCGAACCAACGCCGCTCCCATGTGTCGTCCATGCCGTCGCGGTCCTCGTCCACGACGGGCACCCCGCGCACCTCGAGCTCGGCGAGGGTCATGGTGCCTTGGTCGTTCTCGCGCAGGTCCCGCACTTCGAGCACCCACTCCCCGGCCGAGGGCTCGAAGAAGTGATGCGTGCTCCAGTACGTCCAGTCCGTGGGCCCGGCCGACACGTCATCATTGAGGTTTTGCAGGACCGACCTCGTGCCGGAGGGGGACGTCAACGTGATCCGGAGGTCGCCCCGGGCCGGGTGGGTCGTGCGAAGCCGGACCCCCACGTGCTCGCAGGTGAGGGAACGCTCCACGTTGAACCGGACGGTTGCGGCGGAGGACGTCACGCGGGCGAGGTAGTTGGTTCGGGCACCGAGCACGCGCGAGAGGTTGTCCCCCGAGGTCTGGCCCATCTGGAAGGCCGG
This sequence comes from uncultured Verrucomicrobiota bacterium, assembly GCA_903925515.1. Lineage (GTDB taxonomy): Bacteria > Verrucomicrobiota > Verrucomicrobiia > Limisphaerales > UBA9464 > UBA6176. The sequence continues at coordinate 4,204 of CAIYFP010000344.1, read as the reverse complement.
GATGGGCGACAAGGACGTCCCGGGCATCACGTCGATGAGCGTCTCGTCGGCGTTCCGGAAGATGACGGCGGCCACGGCGCCCGCGCGGGCAGCTCGGGCGATCTTGTCGGACGCCGTGTTGACGCCGTCGGCGATCAGGGCGATGCGCCCAGCGAGGGCGGCGGGAAGGTTGGTGTTGCCTCGCCCCACGTATTGCAGGGGCGCGGCCGCCATGCCCGCGTCCGGGAAGACCCCCATGCCCGGGATCACGCGGATGCTCCGCAAGGTGGAGGGCAAGGCTGGCGTCCCCTCGGTCACGAGGCGGCAGGTGTCGTCCGGGATGGACGCGGCGGGGCGCGCGGTGACGACGACGCGCTCGGCGGCGGGCCTTGGCTGCCAGCGCCGGGCGAGCTCGACCGCAAGGCCGCAGTCCGGGATGCCGAATCCGACGCTGTGGCTGAGGCGCAATCCGGCCCCGTTGGTGCGAACGTCCGGGTCTGCAAGGTCCCAATGTCTCGAAGACAAGGCGAGCACCTGCTGGACGTCCCGGACGGAGAGCTGGGGGCGGGCGGAAAGGACGATGGCGACGGCGCCCGAGACCAACGGCGTGGAGGCCGAGGTGCCGTTGAATCCCGACTCGCCGGTCCCGTAGTCGCCCGAGTCGCCGAAGGTCCCGTTGTAGCCGGCCGTGCTTCGCCGGTCCGTCGTGGGCAGGTTCGGCGACGTGGGGTCCTCCGACCCGTCGGCCCGCGGGTCGCCCGAGGGCGCGGCCACGAGCAGGTTGGCCCCGGGCTCGCTGTAGATCGTCGCCCTCCCGTCCATCCGCACCGCGCCCACGCTGATGACGCGCGGGTCCGAGGAGAACCCGTCGTCGTTGGAATTGAAGAAGTTCTCGCGCCCGTTGCCGGCCGCGCGCACGAACACCGTCCCGAGCCCGCCCCGGGCCACCGTCACGGACTCCTCGATCGCCGCGTCCGAGAGCGCGTCCCGCGTCGCTTGGCGCGAGCTCCCGATCCCCCAGCTATGGTTCTGCACCCAGACCTTGTCCGGGCTGTACCGGAACACCTCCGCCAACGCGTCGTCGGGGACGATGGATTCCCCGCCGTTGCCGTTGTCTGCAAAGATGACCATCGAGGCGAGCCCTGCCCTCGGGGCCACGCCCGCAACCCCGCGGTTGTTGTCCGGCGTGGCCGCCACCAGCCCCGCCACCGCCGTTCCATGGTCTCCTTCCGCCGTGCCCAGTGCCCGCGCCTGAGACGTGTCGAAGTCGAAGTGCGGCTGACCCGTCGTCCGTGCCGCAAGGTCGGGATGGGCCGCCTCCACCCCGTTGTCCGCGATCCCCACCACCACGCCCTCACCTTGCGCCACGGGCCATGCCGCGCGCACGTTCAGGTCCGGCCCTCGCACGCGCCCCGTCGGCAATCGGTTCTCAAGGTGCCATTGACGCGGATACAAGGGATCCTTGGGACGCGACGCATACGGCGTGTGCAGGACCCAGTCGCGGCGCATGACCGGGCACGACACCCGCACGCCCGGCTCCGCGGCCATGGCCATGGCCACGCCCGCGACCGTCGCCGCGTCCGGCCCCTGCCAGACCTCCAGCCCGCCGGCGCCGTCCCGGACCTTCTCCAGCCCCCGCGCCGAGAGCATCCTGGCTACGTCCACCCCCGGCGCCGCCCCGATCACCATCCGTCGCCCCAGCCAAACGCGGCCGCCATCCGGGCCCGGCCGCGTCGCCTCCAGCCATTCCGCCGGGTCGGGCATGGACGACGCGGCGATCGTCGCGAAGGACAGCCGCTCGTAAGCCGTCTCGACGGGTTCCTTGAATCGGTACCGCGTGGCGGGCGCCGCCATGACGGCCCCGGAGACGAGGGCGGCCGCGAGAAACGTTGCTGACGCGAGCGGGCTGCCTCCGTTTGAACGTGGTGTGATCATGCGCTGGTCCAAGCTAGCGCCATGCCAGCCATGGTTCGCCATCCCAAAACCATGACCTCGCCGACGGGCCGACCCGTTACACCAGCCAGAACATCACCACCGCCATCGCCGTGGGGCCCAGCGCGCCAAGGAACAACCCCAGCGGGCTGATGCCCTCGTCCCCAAACGCCTTGGCATCCTGCAAGATGCCGGCCCCCGCCGGGTTGGGCGCGTTCGCGATCACCGTGAGCCCGCCGCCCGTCACCGCCCCGGCCACCAACGCGTACTTCAACGGGTCCGAGATGCCCTCCACAAGGGAGCCAAGGTACGTCAACGCCGCGTTGTCCGTGATCGCCGTCAGGCCGGTCGCCCCGAAGAACAGCGCCGAGCCGCCCAGCGACTGGATCAGGGGCTTGAGCCAGTAATCCTGCAGGCTCCCCAGCGTCACCAGTCCCGACAGGAAAAACCCCACCAGCAACCCCTCCCGCAGCTTCAGCTCGTCTTGGTATTCCTTCGTGGCCTTCACCATCCCAAGGAACATCACGAACACCCCGAAGCATACGTCCGGATAGTGCGAGAACGCCACCACCAACGCCAGCGTCGCCACGTGCATCAACACCAGCCACCACGGCACCCCGGGGCCCGACTCCTTGGCCTCCGGCAACGCCCCCAGCTCCCTCCGGAAAACCCATGTCACCACCGCCGTGCTCGCGACGCACGCCACCGCCGCGCGCCACCCGAAGTGCGTCGCCATGAACGCGATCCCCCAGTTCCACTTCGACGCCACCATCAGGACCGGCGGCGCCGCGAAGTGCGTGAGCACGCCTCCGATGGACACGTTCACGAAGAGCAGTCCCAAGGTCGCGTACGCCAGCCGACGCCCGATCCCCGCGTCGAAGTATCGCCTTCGCAGCACCATCGCCAGCAACGTCATCGCGGCCGGCTCCGTGATGAAGCTCCCCAGCAACGGGCCCAGCCCCAGCGCCGCCATGTAGAACGCCACGGGCCGACGGCCCGGGATCAGCCGCGACATCGCCACCACAAGGCTCTCCGCCAGCCACACCACCGGCCGCGTCGCCGCCACCACCATCACCACCAGCACGAACTTGGGCTCCGTGAAGTTCAGCCCCTCGATGTACTCCACCGCCGAGTGCACCGACCCCTGCACCGCCATGATCCCCACGAACAACGCCGCCGCCCACACCCCGAACACCACCTCGGTCTCCGCAAGGAAGTGCAGCACGTTCTCATGGATCGATCCCTCCGGATACCGGTGCGCCCAATGCGCGAACCGCTTCACCGCGAACGTGTGAAGCACCGCCAACCCAAACAACACCGTCGCCAACACCTGGATCGCGCTCGGATTCATCCCGCCCTTTCTCTACCCCCGCCCGGAACCGGTTTAAAGCGTGCGCGCGCCCGCCCCCGAACGTCGGGCATGCCATCGGGCGCCCGCCCACAGATTGCGGACGCGACCGTCATCCGAAGACGCGAGGTGGCTCGCACGCGATGGGTGTTGCACCGCACTTCTTGCATCCATCCCGCCAATCCCGGGCGAGCCCATGGCCGACCTCCACGCGTATCCATGAGGACGCAAAACAGGGGCCGACGCCCCGCAACAAAAGGAAGCACATGACCGCCGCCTACGCCGTGTTCGCACTCGCCGTCGCCATCGCCGCCGCCTTCGTCCTCACCGTCCGCGTCTGGATCCGGCACGAGGAGGAAGTCCTCCGGCACGGCTGACCCCGCGCCCCGGCCGCGCCCGGTTCGCGTTCGACGCCATGCCGTGGGACGGTCCACCCTCCGGCATGCACCCGGCCCTCGAAGCCCGCCCCATCGGCGTCATCCATTCCGGCAATGGCGTCCGCTTCGACGCAAGGTACCAGCCGGACCCCGGGGCGGGGGAGCACTCCGTCTTGGAGCTGTTCCCGGCGCCCGGCATGCGCGACGCGTTGCGCGACCTCGAAGGCATGGAGCGCATCTGGCTCGTCTGGTGGTTCCATCGCGTCGATCGGTGGCGTCCTCTGGTCTTGCCCCCGCGTGGTGCGGCCCGGCGCCGGGGCGTCCTGGCCACCCGTTCCCCGCACCGGCCCAACCCCATCGGGATCACCCCCGTCCGCCTTCTCGAAGTCCAAGGCCTGCGGCTTCGCCTCGGGCCCTGCGACCTGCTCGAAGGCACCCCGGTGCTCGACATCAAGCCCTACGTCCCCGCCTTCGACTCCTTCCCCGGCTCGCGCGCCGGCTGGATCGACGACGTGGAGGACCGCGCCGCCCTCCCTCCCCGGTTCAGCGTCGAGGTCGGCCCCGTCGC
>CAIYFP010000343.1 GCA_903925515.1 uncultured Verrucomicrobiota bacterium | reverse complement strand
CCTGGCCCTGGTGGACAACCTTCCCCGCAACGCCACGCAGCTGGCCTTGGCGCGGCTGCGAATCCGGGTGATGTTCGTCCTGCTGAACCGATGGCTACCGAAGGGTGCGCCCGGAGGCTGATCGGCAGCGCGGCGGAAAGGCCGTCCGGGGCGTGACGCTTCCGCCGGCTGATTAGCCTCGCGGCATGACCGCAACCCACACCATGCAGGAATTCACGCCGGCAAGTCCATCCCTGCCAAAGACTCCACGCCGTAGTAGCCCTTGCTCCTCTTGCCGCCGGGAGAACGGGGCAGGGTTGTGGCGCGTGCGCCACACTTGCGGTGCATGAACTCCGCAAGCCGGTGCGCGTCTAGCGGCGCGTGGATGGAGTTCTCCTCGCTCCACCGTTGGTAGGACTTCAGGATCTCGCTGGTGGCGAGGTAGGTGTCCTTGCAACCCGTGGTGAATCGGAAGCACTCCTCCCACCATTCCGAGAGGACATCCTGGGCCTCCATGTAGTCCTTCGTCGCCTTTCTTACGGTGTCCGGTGGGTTCAGGCCCTTGCCTTGCGTCCGGTTCTCGAGCAGGGATTTCAGGCCATCCAGCATCCACCGCAGGATGCCGGGAGCTTCAGCCCGCAGCCTCTCCCGCAGCGTGGTGTCCACGGCATTGGGCTTGTTCAGGAACTCCACGATGTGAAGCCGGCGGGCCATGGCCTCGCTCACATCCACCAGCCTTGGCTTGTGGTTCGTCGCCGCGACCATCTTGGCTTGCATCTGGAACGAAAACTCATCCTGCCGCATGAACCGTGCCGTGATGGTGTCGCCGCCGGAGAGCCGCTTCAGGCGCGCTTCGTTCAGGGGCTTGCCTTCGGGGAACTCGCTGCACGCCGCGAACCGCGCACCGTGCAGGGAGGCCACCGAGGTCGGGTGGCCATGATCATCGGAAAGCAAGACTTGCGCCGACATGGTCACCGCGTACTCGCCCAATACATGGGACAGGGCTTCGATGTAGGTGGACTTGCCGGTGCCGCCGGGGCCATAGAGCCAAAGCACCGCATGGTCGCTTGCATCGCCCGTGAGGCACAGGCCGGCGTGCCGTTGAAGGAATGCCGCCACCTCCCGGTCACCGCCCGTGGCGTGATCGATGAACTCCAGCCAATGCGGGCAGCTGGTGTCATCGGCCCTGTTCGCCGGTGCCACGCGGGTCATCTTCGTGACTAGGTCTGCCGCCGTCCCCTTGCGCATCCTGCCCGTGCGCAGTTCAAGCACCCCTTCCGGCGTTCCGAGGAGCCATGGATTGGCGTTCAGGGACTCATGCTTCACCGCCAGGCCGTTGTCCTCCAGCGGATAGGCCCTCGCGCCGCGAAGCACCGCCGCCGCCACTTTCACCTGGAAGCATCGACTTCGCGTCGTTTCCTCCACCGTGGGAGCCGCCAGCACGGCCTTGATCGTGTCCATGGAGGTTGCCAGCACCGTGCCGCAGGAGTCTTCACGGAAGACACCCGACTCCTCAATCATGCGGAACCACCTGTCCTGGTCTGTCCAAACCAGCCGCCCGTGGTGAAGCCGCCGGAACTCGTCCGCAAGACCGAACTCATGCACCGAGCTTGCCGCATTGCCGGCGGGCTTTGCGCGCCGTTGCGAAGGTTCCGTGCGCCGACGCGCTGGCTCGTAGAACTCCGTGAGTCCTTCGTAGGCCTTGGCTACGGTGTCCCTGATGTAGTCCTCGCGGTCGAACTTCTCGCGCCAACGGGGAGAGCTGCGCAGGATTCCGGCCACCTGTCCATGCCCATTCGGCCCCGCGTAGAACGCGAGGTGGGCGCAAAGTGCGCAGTCCGCCGCGCTGGCATCCCCCCCGTGGGCTTCGTTCGACCCGTCATAGAGGGCGCGAACGGCGTGGCCGTTCTTGGCGGCGAATGCCAAGTCCAGCACTTCCTCGTCCGTGAGTCCCTGCGCCAGCCTGATAGGTGGTTCCGCAGGCCTCGCCTTTCGGAACTTCATGGCATGGACGCGGTGGAGGACTTGAGCAATGGCATCGGTCGCGTCATCGAACCGCTTGCCGCGCCACTCGCCCCACGGATTGCCGGTGACCGTGAAATACCCCCCACCGTGGAAGAACTGGGCTTCCTTGAACCCGTCCCGTGCTACCCGGATCTTGTGGCTTTCCTGGTTCCGCTTGCCGGTGACCTGGGCTGCGGCATCAGCCACCGCGCCGCCATCGGTGCGGATAAAGAACTTCACGCCCGTGCCGGACGGCGAGACCTCCGCGTAGGCCCCAATGTCCTTCAGCGGTTCGATGGCGTGGAGGAAGTCAGCGGATGGTTTCCCATCGACCAAGACGCGGTCGAAGTCCACGCCCACCCACCCATCGCCCAGGACAAACCCCACGCCAACGCCGGTCGCAGCAGCGGTGGAACAGCATTCGGAGAATCGACCACGGTCGGCGGGCGCGGTCTTGTCGGCCCTCGTCTGCCCGTTGGGCCGGTACGGCACCTTCGTCGCCTTGCCGTCCTTGCTTTCCTCCAGCCGCCAGGTGACCCAGCGCGGGTCATCGACAAGATCCTGGGGGACTGCGTGGAACTCCGGCTCAAACCGGACAGGCAGGGACTTCAGGGAACTAGATGCTTCGGACGATGAAACTTGTGATACAGTTGACATAGCCCAGCCCTCCGTGGTTGGGAGCATGAGAGGAGCATTGGCCCGCCTGGTACGGATTGGCCGATGCAACCGAGACACGCACGACGCGGGATGGCATTACGAGTGCCGTACCCGCGTCGTGCTTTTTGGAACGGGCGACAGCGTTCATGCGGTCGCCCACGGGGCGTTGGGGAACGGGAGGAGGAGTTGCACGCGGCCCGTGCCGCACAGCTCCATGGCCTCTCCCGATTCCATGATCTTCACGATGGTGCCGCGCTTGCGCCCCTTCGGACGCTCCAGCACCAGGAACTGGCCACGCGAGAACGGGTTGTGGCCGATGCCTGCGAGAGCCTTCATGTTCTTGCGGATCTCTTGGCGAGAAAAGCCCTCGCGGCGCAGCCGAGCCAGTACGAACGCCTCGCGGTAGTTCTTCTCGCTCCATCGCCAGTTCTCGCCGTGGCCCCCGCCTTCGACTTCAATGATGCCATCCGAGGCCCAGCGCGCCACCGTGCGGTAGTGCGTCCCCGTGCCGGCGGCGACTTCATCCGTGGTCATCCATTGGCGCGGTTCCGTGCGCATGGCGGGCAGGGTAACCACGGAATTGAACGGTCACTCAATTCGCCGGCGGATTTCCCCGATTTTCCTGCGCGCATTTACGCCCGCGTATACGGGATCGGCACAGCCTCCATGGCGCGCCTCCTGGTCTCCTCCGGTCGCCTGTCATAGCGGGCGGTCGTGGCGGGAGAGCTGTGTCCCATGATGGCCTGGACGGTGGCGACATCGACCCCCGCTGTCAACGCCTCGCCGGCAAAGGTGCGCCGAAGGTCGTGCGGCGTGCATGGGACACCCACGGACACCGCCCGCCGCTGGAGGGCCGAGTAGACCGCTTGCGCGGTCACGCCGCTGCCCATGATCCTGCCATGCCGGTTCACCTGGGAAAGCAACCCGCCGGCGGCGTTGCCACGGCATTCAAGCCACGCTTCGACAGCGTCCCGGGAGCCGTTGGTGAGGAAGACCACGCGCTCCTTGTTTCCCTTGCCGCGCACCAGCAGACGGCCCGTGGCGCGCTCGTAGTCCTCCAGGCGAACGGAAGCGACCTCCGCACGACGAAGGCCAATGGCCAGGAGGGCAATCGCGGCCCCGTCACGCGCACCTCCCAGCGTCCGGTCCTTGGCGCACGCCGCGAGGATGCGGGCAAGTTCCATGCGAGACAGATGCCGCCCGCGAACGGCGGTTGAGGCCTTCACCGCGCCCATAGAGTCCTTCGCTCGCTCCAGCGTTTCAACATCCACCAGCCCCTGCCGCCAGGCTTGATCCAGCACCCCCCGCACAGCCGCCAGCACCTTGTTCACCGTGGCTGGGGCGAACTTGGCGCGCAAGAGTTCCGCCCGCAGTTCCCCGAGCCGGGCGACCGTCAGCTGATGCCACGGAAGGCCGCACGCCGCCGCGAACCGCTCCGGGGCGTTGCCGCCCCTGCCCTTGCCCGTGGCTGGCGGAACGGAGCCTGGGGCAAGGACATCGGCAGCGGTCGCAATTGCCGCCGCCATCGTCCTGCGCCCGGAATCGGTGGTCATCGTGCGGACATAGGCCGCAGCCGGCGACTGCGCCGCAAGGCGGGCTAACGCGGTATCGGTCAGGCGAGCGGGAAGGTCCAAGGTCTTGGCGAGGGTGTTGGTCTTGGCCATGCAGCCATCCTACCCTATCTTTTGAGAATATGCATTCTCATATTTCAGAAATACCTCACACATCCCGTACAGACAGGACTAGGTCAAGAGGCAAAAAAAGGGGACCAGCGTCCACTCGCATGAACGCGGTCCCCGGATGCCTGGCCATGGCCGGCTTCTCACATAGGACGGGTTTGCAATCATGCCCCTCCGTGAAGTCACCGAAATCGCGGTAGAGAAAACCGTCACGACACCGGGGGCAAGGGGGGCGACAGCTGTCGGACAACGGGTGACAGGGCCTCACAAGTTTTCGCCACGGAATGGCGGGGGCGTTTTCACGCCGGCAGGGCAGACCACCCGAATGTCGGACATATGTCGCCATCCGATGACTGCCCTGCCCTGTCCGACACCTGGATGACCATCCCCGAAGCCGCCACCGTGCTGGGGTGTTCCCCCCGGACGGTCGAACGCCGGTTGGCCCGAGGGGAGCTGCGCCGCCATGAAAGGGACGGGCGGGTGTTCGTTGCCATCCCCGATGCCATGAGGCGACCGGCTGACCGCATGGTGGAGGCCGTGCAGCAGGATGCAGCACATATGCGTCAGCTGTCGGCTGCGGTCACCCAGGCCACGGAGCAAGCCGGGATGGTGCTACGCGAGGCCGTCACCCAGGCACGGGCGGATGCCGCCGCCGCCATCGAACGGGCCGTCCAGGCCGAGCAGGGTGTCCGACAGGCGTGGCGGGTATCCGCCGCCCTTGCCGCCGCCCTTGTCGGTGCGCTGTCGGTCACCGTGACGGTGTGGGTGGTGCGCGGCGAGGAGGTCGCCAGGAGCCGCCAGGAGGCCCGACAGCTGTCCGACACCATGACCAAGGAGCTGGTGGAGGCACGGGAACGCGCCTACGCCGCGAGGGCCGGGATGACGGTCCAGGAGCTGCGTGGGACGGGGCTGGACCCTGCGTCCATTGAGGCCGCGCTGGAGGCCGATGGTCCGTTCCCGGGCGGGGCATACGCGCCCGGGCATCGGAACCAGCCGGAGCCGCAAGACCAGCCCGCTGCCTGGCATCCGCCGCTGACCGCCGACTGACCGACACCTGTCGGACAAGCCTTTATAACCACGGGGGGCATGCCGTAGTGGAACGGTGGAACGGTGGAACGGCGTTTTCCTAATCAAGACATTCCTGCGCGTGCGCGTGCGCGTGCGCGTGCGCGTGTGCGTGCGTTTAGGGTGGGTAGATGTTTTTCTCCGTTCCACCGTTCCACCGTTCCACTCCGTTCTGCTGGCGCGGCGGGACCGCCCCAAAAAGCACCGAGAGCCGCACCGCAGGCGGCTCCCGGCGAAAGGACGGTTCGACCGTGGTCAGGGGTTGATGAGGGCCAGCGGGCAGTCCGAGGGCGGGATGTCCTGCCGGGGCGCGTTGCCCCAATCGGCAAGGAGTTGCCCGAGGTCCGCGCCGTCCACCTTCTCGTCGAAGTTGATGTCGCTGCGGTAGGTCAGGCCCTGGGCGGGGTCGGAGATGACCTGCCACTGCGCCCCGTTGCAGGACGAATTGCCCGTGTTCGCTGTCGGGCTGTTGACATTGTTCCATGTCCAGCAATAGGTGCTGTTGCCAAGCCCGACCCACTGCCAATATCCCCGACAGATCTCCACTCGACCATTTGACCACGCACGGATCACGTTGATACCGGGAACGTTCACGCCACCAGTTGAATTGTTGTCTTGCACCGTTCCGTACCACACAATCGTCGGCGCGCTCTGCCCCGTGGCGGCGGTGGTGACGGCGGCAGCGGCGGTGACCGCGCTGGCGTTGGCGTTGGGCGCGAAGCTGCTGACGAAGGGGTACGCGAGGGCGGCAGCAGCCGTCACACAAAGCCCGAAGCCGGTCGAGATGTTCTTCATGGGGGTTCCCGGGATGG
>CAIYFP010000342.1 GCA_903925515.1 uncultured Verrucomicrobiota bacterium | reverse complement strand
CCGAGGCCTCCACCATCAGCGGAATCCACTGGACCTCGCTCCACCGGTTCTGGCCGTCCCGGACTCGAAGACCAAGACGGTGCAGGCCGACCGACAACCCGCTGACATCAAGGTCGATCGATTCCGCTGACCATGACTCGCCCCCACCCAGCGAGATGGGGATCCCATGGCCTTCCATGGGGGCCGTGTCCCAGAAGTACTCGGCAAGGCCAAGGCCATCCGCGACCGACTGGGTAGGGTCCCCTTGAACCACCTGTGCCGAGACCCCGCCCACCCACGCGGCCCATGCGATCCAAAACGACAGGGCCCACAGCCCACGGACCGGGGGCCGGGTCGCTCGCAAACCGCCTTGCCCTTGATGGATGGAGGCGCTCACGGATGGACGGGACGAGCCCATCAATGCCCCGCTGCCGCACCCGCCTCCATTTTCACGGTATTGGCCTCGCCCTTCACGATTCGTTGGGAGCTTAGTCCCAGCAAGAACGTGATGGGTTGGTCGGTGGTGGCGTTTGCAGGGTTGTAAAGCGGGCCTCCCGTAGAACCAATGGTGTTGCGGGTCCCATCCCGGTTGCGATGGATGGGATCTTTGGATCCCGCATGGATCAGGTCGCTTTCATCACCCAAATCCAGCCGAAACCCGCGAAAGACGCCGCCGGAATCAGCAATCAAGGCAATGGTGTCCTGGGCGGTCAGCCACCGGCAGTTGATCGGGTTCACCGGGGAGTCCGACCAGTTGACGATGGGGCCGAAGTACCTCGGATGCCCGTTCTTGGTCGAGTCCCCCTGCCATGAATAGGTCGGATACCAGTCATAGCTAACGCCTCCACTGTCGTGAAGCTGGACGGCGGCACCCGACTCCGATCGAACAAATGCGTTGTTCCCGCCGTGGCTTTCCAAGTGAAAGAAGGAATTGATGATTTGGGCTTTTCCTCCTTGGATCCATGCTCCAATGCCATAACCACCCCACCAACCCGGCCGACCCGGCCCATAGGAGATCAAGTCACAATTCGCCACGTCCATGTCGCCGGACCGCGAATACATGGCCGTGCCCCACTGCACGTCGGTGACGACGCCGCTGGCGGTGGACCAGAAGACTTGGCAGTTCCGCCACTTGCTCCGGCAGCGTTCCATGAACACGGCGGTCCAAACACTGTTTTGGGCACCGACCCGATGGGGCGGATTCCAATTCAGCACCTGCACCCCCACGGCATGGATGTCGGTGTCATAGCATACCATCGCGGGCGCGTAGTAATAGCCCAAGGTGAGGGATACATGACTGTCGGTGCGGAAAAAATGCTCGCACCGGCTCTGGACGAGGACGGCAGGAGTCTTCTTCTCGGGGGAGCCGATCCCGGATATCACGACCTCGTCGCGATTGGTCATGCGCAGTGCTTCCAGCTTGGTGCCCCGAAGGGTCAACTTGTCGAAGGTGCTCCGACGCACCACCAATTCGCCGCCCGTGGCCGAGAGGTTCCTGCCTTGGGCATCATGGATCCTCACGATGGTGTCGCCGCCCGCGATGTTCATGTCGCGGCCAAAGTCGATCCTTGAAAACATGACCTTGCAGGATGGCCCCACCGACACGGGGACGTTGATAATCGCCGGATCGCTTCCGGAACGTACCATGCTCAGGTTTTTGTTGATCGTGATGGCATCGCCCACTCCATAGAACCCGCTTTGGATCACCATGACGTCGCCGGCGCTCGCCGCATCGATCTTGGCCTGGAGATCGTCGCCAACCACGACGAAGTTGGTGGAGGCCGCCAGCCGAATCGTTGCGGCTCCGGCAATCCAAAGGATCGCCAGCAGGCAAGGGACAAGACGACATGTTATGATGTTTGTTTTCATGGCTCCGATGTTTGTTGGGCATCCGCGGTGACGATACGATGGGATAGGAAAATGGCGTGGGGATTGATTGGGAAAATCCATGGCATCACGCGCGTCTCGGGAATTTCGCCGCATGGCCCATGGACGGACCTCGGCATGGGCGACCGGTTCGTGGGAGGTGGCGCGGATAGCATGGCCGCGATGCCATGCCGAGTGACGGCTGGAAAGGCAGCCACGGGCTTGCTCGGATGCGACACCGACGAGCCGATCCCGGCCCGGCGACGGCCGTCTTGCCATGGCAGGCAAACGCCGCCATCCCGACGTGCGCAGGAGTAACCCGTGCACCAGCCGTGCCATGTCGGCAGGCCATGTTGGCCGGACCCTTGCCGACGAAGGCGCAAGGCTTGCAGGCACCACCCGGCTTGCATGGGGCGTTGGTGTTCACGCGTGGAGGCTCGTCCCCGGGGATTGAACCAGTTGGATAAAGCCCTGCAATCTAAAATCCTCGTCCTGCAACCATGTCGCCCCAGATCCTTGGAGGATCGGGCATCTCTCTTCCTGACAAGCTCACCTTCCAGTTACTCCCGGTGCTGGCCTGAACCTGAAAGGTCCGTTCTTGCAACCCATGAACCGAAACGCGGCAGTCCAAGAGGGCTTCAAGGCAAGGAAATGACCGTGCCATCACGGCAACGAGGTCCTGTGGGATCCATCCGAGACCTCATCCCACAGGTGAGGTTGGAATGGGCCGGTCCGGGTTGGAGGCCGGGTGCCCTCACCCGGCGAAAACGCGGCAGAGCCGTCTCGGCTCGGGCTGGGTCAAGTCCAGCGGCAGGATGCCGCTGCCACGCTGCCCCCGGGCGCCCGGAGGTGCGGCATCCTCGCCGCCACCCGGGGTTGGACTGATTCCCACACCCGTTCCCGTTTTAAGGTTCTTCCCTCCGTCGAGCCAGCGTGGGGCGAGAACCGGGCACGCAAAAACTCCTTGCGCGCGGATCAGGGGGCGGCTGTGCGATTGAACGCAGCGGGCGGGTGGGTTATCCCAGTGGCACCTCATGGGCGAGATTCTCGTGATCGGACACCGGAACCCCGATACGGACGCGATCTGCTCCGCGATTGGCTACGCGGACTTCAAGCGCCGGACCGGGATGGCGGACGCGGTGGCGGCGCGGTGCGGCGACATCAACGACCGCATCGACTTCGTGCTCCGCACCTTTGGCGTGCCCGCGCCGCGGTTTGTCGCGGACGTCTCGCCACGGGTGGCGGACGTGATGCGGTCCAACGTGGTCTCCGTCCCGCCCGAGACGCCGCTCATGGACGCTTTGGCCATCATGGACCAACGCAACATCCGGGTCCTCCCCGTCCTTGACCCCAACAGGCACTGCATCGGGCTCCTCTCCGTGTTCAAGGCCAGCAAGTTCTTCTTCCCGTCCCAAAGCCGCATGAGCGACAGCCGCCGCGTGGTGGCGTCGGTCCGGTCCCTCGCCCGCGTGCTCGGCGGCACCATGCTGTGCGGGTTCGAGCCCGACGCGGAGAACGACCTCGTGCTGATGATTGGCGCCATGCGCCCGGCCTCGTTCGGCGCCCGCCTGCCTTCCTACGCGCCCGAGCGACTCCTCGTCGTCGTGGGCGACCGCGAGGAGATCCAAGAGGCCGCCATCCGTGCGCGCGCGCGCTGCGTCGTCATCACCGGCGGCTACGACGTGTCGCCCGAGATCCGTCGCCTCGCGCAGCAGTTCGAGGTCTCCGTCGTCCTCTGCCCCCATGACACCACGACGACCGCCATGCTGTGCCGCGCGAGCGTGTCGGTCGGCCATCTGCTGAGGTCCGACTACCTCACGTTCCGTGAGGACGAGCTCCTCGTGGACGCCCAACGGCTCGCCGCCGCATCCCAGTTCCAGGCGTTCCCCGTCGTGGACGACTCCGAGCGCGTCGTGGGAATGCTCTCGAAGTCGGACTTCCTCCGGCACGTCGGACGGCGGCTGATCCTCGTGGACCACAACGAGCTGTCCCAGGCGGTGACCGGGGCGGCAGACCTCGAGATCCTTGAGATCATCGACCATCACCGCCTGGGCTCTTTCACCACGCAGCAGCCCATCCTCTTCCGCAACGAGCCCGTCGGCTCCACCAGCACCATCGTCGCCGAGCAGTTCCTCCTGAACCGCGTCGAGCTCACCCCCGCCATCGCGGGTTGCCTCCTCGCCGGGCTCGTCTCCGACACCCTCAACCTCACGTCGCCCACCACGACGGCCCGCGACGCCGACGTCCTCGCCGTGCTCGAGAAGGTGTCCGGGGTCAACGCCCGCGAGTTCGTCGAGAAGCTCTTCAGCTCGGGCTCCGTGCTGGTGTCCAAGCCCGCGGCAGAGGCCATCACGACGGATTGCAAGGAATATGCCGAAGGCCATGCCCGGTTCTCCGTGGCCCAGATCGAGGAACTGGGCTTCGACACCTTCTGGAAGCGCAAGGACGAGGTCGCCCGGGCACTCGACGCCCATTGCCAGTCCCACGGCTACCTCTTCTCGGCCCTGCTCGTCACCGACGTCGTCCAGCAAACCTCCTTGCTCCTCGTCGCCGGCGACCCCCGCTTTCGCTCCCGCATCGTCCATCCCGAGGCCCAGCCCGGCATCTTCCAGATGGACGGCGTGGTCAGCCGGAAAAAACAGCTCCTGCCCTACCTCACCCAATGCCTCCGTTCGCTCGGCAACGGAAACAGCCATGGCAACGGGTTGCCCCTCCCCAACGCGACCGTCCCGATACCGCCGGGCGCGACATGATTTCGGGCCTGCCTTTCCTGCACCCACCTTGTTCCTTGCGCATGGGAATCCAAAGGGAGCCGGACGCATCCCTGATCCGCGAACAAGCCGTTCCTGGGTTCCCGGTTCTCGCCTCACGCTGCGCCGACGGAGGCTTGAAAAGACAGGTCCCCATCTCGCCGTGGCGTCGTGGCGTTTAAAAAATTCATCCCGCCATCCCGCCACGCCGCGAAGAATGCAGTCTCAGGGATGCCCATGCTGGGGTTCATGCCCACTCGCCAAGGCCGCGGGTTGGCACGCTGCCTGCCGCAACCCCTCCGCTCGCGGATCGAGAGATCCCCTCCCCTTTGCGCGGGGATTTGGGAGGCATCGGAATGATCTCCCTCCGGAGGTCGTATCTCACAAATTCCTGGTGTTTCGCAGCGGGGGATTCTCGTGTCCAACGAGGAGCGAGCCCCGACGTGGGACCCGAAAAGAGCCCCGGCCGTCCGGGTTGCTCCATGAAAGCCCCGGGGCTTCCTGATTCGTCCGTCACAGACCCCTGCGGGTAGGCTCCGTCCTCACGCCTCGCCCCATGGCTTTCATGGAGCAACCCAACGCCAGCGATTGATGAGGCACGACACGCCCCAGCGAGGCGCGGACGTGGGGGACACCTTCATGACGGTGATCGAGGCCTGTCGGGCCTCCGGGGTGAACCCCACGAGTCCCTCCTTGCGGTGGCGAGGAACGCGGAGGCGGCCGGGCGGGATCCCGGGAAGTCGATGCCGTGGAACTACCTCCGGAACCCGGACCCGCCCGAATCCCCGCCTTCCACGCCCGCCTGAGACCGCCCCACCCCCAGCAAAACCCGCCCATCAGCCCGCTCCGCACGCCTGCCGAAGGGACACGATGCTCTCCTGCTGGGGCCCGCGACGTGCATGGGGCAGCTTGTCGGTGCGGGGCGGGCCGCGCTGGCGCAAGGTGACGCTCCCGATGTTGAAAAACGGGCAAAATCCGCGTTTCCCCGCGGCACGCCCGATGCGACCGGTCATGGAATGAACATGGAAAAGTGGACGGTGAAGGCCCAGGAGGCGCTGGGCGCGGCGCAGACGTTGGCACGCGATGCATCGCACCAGCAGCTCGACGCCGAGCACCTCCTCCTGGCGCTGGTCCAGCAAGCGGACGGTGTCGTTCCCCAGTTGATCCAGAAGGCGGGCGCGAGCCGCCCGGCCTTCGAGGATGCGCTCGCCGCCGAGCTGGCGCGACGCGCGAAGGTGCAGGGCGGCGGCCAGCTCTACGCGACGACCGAGCTCCAGTCCGTCCTCGACGCAGCACCCAAGGAAGCCAGCAAGCTCAAGGACGAGTTCGT
>CAIYFP010000341.1 GCA_903925515.1 uncultured Verrucomicrobiota bacterium | reverse complement strand
CGGCCATCCTCGACGAAGATGCGCCGGGCATCATGGAGCCCGAGTTTGTCGAGGTCCTCCACGACGAGGAGGATGCGGCGGCTCGGGAGGGATGGGGATTGCCTTCGCCATGCGAGCTCGGCGGCAACGAACAGGGCCTTCACGGCGTTGGCCAGCTCGCCCTTGCGTTGGCGGACCCGGGCCACCCGGCTGGTGGATTCCCGCGAGCCATACTTGAGGTCGTTTTCAAGGCTACCCTGCAAACCCACCAGCTTGCCCAGCCATGATTCGCCCACATTCATCCCGCCCGAGGCTGCGCCGCCCTTGTCCACGGACACCTCGCGCGTCTCCGTCACATCCTCGAAGTACTTCAGCACGGGATGGAGAGAATCCTCGTTGAGACCGAGGTCGTGCCGCTTCACGACGTCGATCAACCGGACGCAGATGGCGAGGAGGACGTCGGCGGCCTCGTTGCCGCTGATGGGAAGGAACTCGCCGGCCTTCACCTGGACGACGAGCCACCGGTCCCCCGGAAGTTCGCCCACGAACTTGTTGAGTTCAGTGCTCTTGCCGCATCCGCGGTGCCCGGCAACGAGCAAGGCCGGGGTGCCCCCTTGCAGCAGGGTGTCCGAGATGTTCTTGCGGAATGCCATGAGGTCATCCCGGGCCCCCTGCGTTTCCACCCAGAAGTTGGCGAGGCTCTCGCCGGACAAGGGCTTGGGCGAGCAGGTGCTAAGCACGTCGCTCAGCGTGGACGCAGCATTTTGGTAACGACCCATGAGCGGAGGCTATCGGCATGTTGGACCATGGCGAGCCGGTAGTTTCCCGGGGTGCCGCTTGAGGGGGGCTGGGAAGACTGGCGGGGCTGGGTGGAAACCAACGCTGACTTTCGCGGGGAGCCTGGGTAAGTTTTGCGGGATGCCGTTGCTCGAAGTCGAGAATCTCCTCAAGGCCTACACGGGGCCGGACGGCTCGCGTCATGGGGTGGTGGACATCCCGGGCTTCGTGATGGGAGAGGGGGAGGCGGTGGCGTTGGCCGGGCCGTCCGGGAGCGGCAAGACCACGTTTTTGCACCTTGTGGCTGGCATCCTTGCTGCGGACTCGGGGCGGGTGCGGATCGACGGGAGCGATCTTGCGGGGATGGCGGAACATGAGCGGGACCGGTTTCGGGCGCGGCACGTCGGGTACATTTTCCAGACCTTCAACCTGCTCCAAGGCTTCACGTGCATGGAGAACGTGCTGCTGGGGATGAGCTTCGGGCATGGGATGGATCGGGGACGTGCGGAGGCGTTGCTGCGGCGGGTGGGTCTGGGGGAGCGCCTGCATCATTACCCGCGGCAGCTTTCGACGGGCCAACAGCAACGCGTTGCGGTGGCGAGGGCCCTTGCTGGGAAGCCGCGGATCGTGCTTGCGGACGAGCCCACGGGCAACCTGGACCCGCACCATGCGCAGGAGGCGTTGGCGCTCATCCGGGAGGCGTGCGCCGAGAACGGGTCCGCGTTGCTGCTCGTGTCCCATGACCGCGACATCCTTGCGCGGTTCGGCCATGTGGCGTCGTTGTTGGAAATCAACCGTGCATGCGCCGGGGTGGCCCGGCCGAACACCCGATGACCCTTCCCCTTCTAGTCCGGCGAAGCCTGAGGCAACACGCGCTTTCGACGGTGGTGACGGCGTTGTCGTTGTCCTTGGCGGGGGGGTTGCTGATGACGGTGTGGGTGTTGCGGGAGCAGGCGCGTCAGACGTTCGAGCGGATGGACGGGGGCTGGGACGCGGTGCTGGGCGCGCGGAGCTCCAAGCTCCAGCTGGTGCTCAACGCGGTGTTCCACCTCGAGGCGTCGCCGGGGAACATCAAGGCGTCCGACGTGGCGGTCTTGGCGTCGAACCCGGCCGTGCGCGCGGTGGTGCCGATCGCGATGGGGGACAACTACGGCGGGTTCAGGATTGTTGGGACGACGACGAACCTGTTCGGGGGGCACGAGTATGCGCCTGGGAAGGCCTTCAAGGTGGCGGACGGGCGTGTGTTTGATGCCGGGCTGCGGGAGGCGGTGGTGGGGTCGTTTGCGGCACGGCGGCTGGGCTTCAGGGTGGGCACCGAGTTCCAGCCGTATCATGGGCTCAACTACTCGTCCAACCCGCGCGACAACGTGCAGCACGAGGACACGTACGTGGTGGTGGGGGTGCTGGAGCCGTCCAACACGCCGGCGGACCGGGTGGTGTGGATTCCGGTGGCGGGGTTGCAGAACATGGCCGGGCACGATCCCTCGGCCGCCGAGGACTACAGCGCGGCGCTGGTGAAGCTACGCGACCCGGCGGCGGGGTTTCGGCTGGACCAGTTGTACAACAAGCAGGGGGACCGACTGACGTTCGCATGGCCGATCGGCACGGTGATGGCGCAGCTTTTCGACAAGATCGGGTGGTTCGACCGGGTGCTGGGGTTGGTCGCGTGGCTGGTGGCGTTGGTTGCGTCGGCGTCGGTGCTGGCGTCCATCTACAACTCGATGAGCGGGAGGCGGCGGGACATCGCGATTCTGCGGGCACTGGGTGCGCGGCGCGGGACGGTGTTTGCGGCGATTGTGCTGGAGGCGTCGGCGGTGGCGGCGCTGGGGTCGCTAGGGGGCTTCGTGGTGCACGTGGGGCTTCTGGCGGGCGCGGGGTCGATCGTGCGGGCGCAGACGGGCGTGATGATCGAGCCCTTCCAGCCCGGGTGGGTCTGGGTTTGGGCGCCGTCCGCGCTGGTGGGCCTTGCTGCGTTGGCGGGGGTCGTGCCCGCGTACAAGGCGTATGGCGTGGACGTGGCGTCGTCGCTCGCGCCCGAGTCCTGACCATGGCCATGCGCTGCCTTGTGACCGGTGCCTCGGGGTTTGTGGGGGCGAACCTTGTTCATGAACTGGTTGCGCAGGGGCATTCGGTGCGGGCCCTGCTTCGGCCCGGCGCCGACCTGCGGGGTCTGGACGGGGCGTCCTTCGAGGGAGTCCCGGGCGACCTGAACGACCGGACGGAGGAGTTGGCGCGGGCGATGGAGGGATGCGACTGGGTGTTTCATGTGGCGGCGAGCTACGCGTTGTGGATGCCGGACTACGCGCCCATGTACCTCGCCAACGTCGAGGGCACGCGGAACATCCTGCGAGCCGCGGTCGCCGCGCGCGTGCGTCGCGTGGTGTACACGAGCACGGTGGGGTGCATCGGGCTGCCGCGGGCCGACGCCCGGGGCAACCTTGTGGCGACGGACGAGGACGCCCCGGTGTCGGAGGGGCAGATGTCGAACCCGTACAAGCATTCGAAGTGGCTGGCGGAGCAGGTGGCGCGGGAGGCGGCGCGGGAGGGGGTGCCGGTGGTGATCGTGAACCCGTCGGCGCCGGTGGGTCCGCGGGACGTGAAGCCGACGCCGACGGGCCGGGTGATCGTGGATTACTTGTCGGGGCGGATGCCGGCTTGCCTCGACACGGGGTTGAACTGGGTGCACGTGGGCGACGTGGCGCGGGGGCACATCCTTGCGGCGGAGCGTGGGCGGGTTGGGGAGCGTTACATCCTCGGCCATGCGGAGGGCAACTGGACCATGGTGCAGACGTTCCGCGAGCTGGCAAGGATCACGGGCCTGCCGCCGGTGCGCCGGACGGTGCCCTGGCGGGTGGCGTGGATGGCGGCGCATTTCTCGGAGGCGTTTGCGCGGCTGACGGGCAAGCCGCCGCGTGCGCCGCTGGCGGGGGTCCGGATGGCCCGGTACAAGATGTGGTTCAACCCGGCGAAGGCGATTCGCGAGCTGGGCATGCCCCAGACGCCGCCGCCGAAGGCGTTGGAGGATGCCGTGGGGTGGTTTCGGGCGCAGGGGATGGTGTCCCGTTGAGGGGCGGGGGGTGGGGGGTGGGGGGTGGGAGATCGGAAGAGCGTCG